>RFSC01000069.1 GCA_009924185.1 Actinomycetota bacterium | reverse complement strand
AACCACTTCTTGAAGAGTTGCGTGCTCGCATCATCGAAGAGGTTGATTACCGCTATGAAGCGCAAGCACAAGAAGCTTGTTGGAACGCCTTTGAAAATGATCCCGATATCGCAATTCCAAAGGTGGTTCAGTCCACTGATCGGGTTTTGATTAGTGAATGGCTAGAGGGAACACCGCTGGCGAAGGTAATTGAAAAAGGCACACAACAAGAACGCAACAACGCAGGTATTCGTCTAGCTCGCTTCCACTTTACTGCTCCAACAAGAGCTGGCTTACTTCATGCCGATCCACATCCCGGCAACTTCAGAGTTTTAGCAGATGGCCGCCTAGGAGTATTGGATTTCGGTGCTTGCAATCGATTACCAAATGGATTCCCCGAACCTTTCAAGCGTTTGCTGCGCAACGCTCTTGAAGGAGATGCCATTGCGCTTTACAACGGTTTTAAAGAGGATGGTTTCATTCTGGCCGATGTTGATGTTGATCCCCAGTTAGTTTTGGATTACCTACTGCCATTAGTAGAACCACTTCGCACAGAGCATTTCGCCTACACCCGCGAATGGCTACGGGAGCAGAGCGTTCGAGTTGGAGATCCGCGAAATCCAACCGCCAAAATCGGCTTCCAGCTAAATCTTCCACCCGAGTACGTTTTGATTCATCGCGTTACCTTGGGAACCACTGGAATCTTCTGCCAACTTCGTGCGGCAGGAAACTTCCGTGATGAGGCCTTGTCCTGGTTCCCAGAGATAACTCCATCGCATCTGCAATCTTCACCAGCTTAATTTGATTTTGTTGGGGTAAAGCAAATCATGAGTTTGCGAAGCGAACTCGATTTGCGAACCAACAAAATCAAAATCAGGCTGAAACTGTTAACGGTTGATTAAGACGGGGTCGACCTGGAAGTCGCTTTGCTGCAATAACCACACCATCTTCAAACAACTCTCCGCCCCAAACACCGACCGGCTCCTGTCTGGATAAAGCACCTTCCAGGCATTGCTTCTTTACTGGGCAACCGCCGCAAAGTGATTTGGCATAGGCGATCTCTTCGCTCTTCTCAGAGAAGAAGATCTCTGGATCAGAGTTGTGGCAGGGCAGGGTAAATGCGTTATCGGTGCCATAAACACCTGTAACTGCATCAAGGCCAATCATGGCGTTATCGCCCTCGGCCCATCCTGGTACCAATAGTTCGCTAAAGAGAACTGTCATCGTTCTCACCTATGCCTTTCCTTCACTACTTGTTTGGGATAAAGAAAAAGGGGCCTGAATCCTTGTGGATTCGAGGCCCCGGGGCTTCTTTATCGTTGATTAACCGATGAAGCTCCAGGTGCCGAATCCTTCGGCCTTGGCTGACTTGGTTGCAAAATAGTTGTAACCAAATGCAGGCATAAACCAATGACGATGAGTGCGTGTTGCATTCATCGCTGTTGAGATGGTTGTCGCCTGCTTCATAGTTCGGCAAGGGTAATGCATGCATTAAATGAGATGCAAATGGTTTTTTAGATTAATCCTGCTTCAGCTGCTAAGTAGACCTTTTTCCACTCCAGACCCTTTGCCGCGTGCAGCGTTGCCAGAGCCACTCCAGGCAGGGTTGGTGGATTGTTTTGTTCAGCGCGATCCTCAAGCTCACGCAAGAAAGCGCGCAGTGAGGTGGTGCCGTCATTTTCTAACTCCCGTGCCAACTGCATAAAGGCTCGGACATACTCACTTTCACCAAATGGTTTCATGGCATCACGTAAATCAGCTAACCAATCCCCTTCAGATAAAACTGAGGCGCTGCGAATTGCTTTGATGATTTCTTTTACCTCGACTCGATTAAAGAATCTTTCAGCGCTGCGAATCTGATTTTCAATTCCTGCTTCGGAAAGCGTTGCCTCCAAACTCTCAAGTTGAGAGTTGGTCCGCGCCAGAACTGCAATTTCATATGAAGCAATTCCATTTGCAATATCCTGCTTGATTAACTCCGCCAACTCTTGCGCCTCGTGCTTTTCGGAGTTAAAAGCAATCGCTTTTGGTTTTTCACCATGGGCATTTATCGGATCCAACTCATGACCTAAATTTGCGTTGCGCAAAATACTATTGGCGGTGTTTATGATTTCAGGAGTAGAACGATAACCAGAGCTAAGTCTGATGACTTCAGCCTGCGGATACTTATTTGTAAAGTTAAGCAAGAAAGCTGGGGTGGCGCCAGCAAATGAGTAAATGGTTTGCGCCGGATCTCCTACTACACAGATGTCTTCACGTTTGCCTAGCCAGAGATCAAGAAGGCGTTGTTGCAGCGGTGAAACATCCTGGTATTCATCTACTGTGAAGTAACGATATTGATCTCTAATGCGATCTCGAACCTCTCGTTCCTCCTCCAACATTCCCACAGTCAGAAGAAGTACATCTTCAAAATCAATGGCCCGCTCTTGCTTCTTTAGGGATTCATAGGCTTCATAAACCCGAGCGATTTGAGTTGCATCTACCTTGTTGTTGGAGATGCGAATCGGACGGTCATAATCATCAACGGCTTTGATGTACTCATCTGGAGCCAGTCCAATCACCTTGGCCCACTCAATCTCTCCTGCAACATCTCTCAGTACCGCATTGCTTTTTGTGGCGCTGATGTTGGCCCGGGTAATTGCTTCGCCAAGAAAACCTGTTTTTGTAGTTAGCAATGATGGAAACCTGCCCCCCAAAACCTGGGGCCAGAAGTACATGAGCTGCTTTAAAGCCGCTGCGTGAAAGGTACGTGCCGCCACATTGGGAACACCCAGGGCCCGTAAACGGGTACGCATCTCGCCAGCAGCGCGGGCGGTGAAGGTCAAAGCCAGTATGCGTTGTGGATCTACGACTCCAATATCAACCGCATAAGCCAAGCGATGTGTGATGGCGCGGGTCTTTCCAGTTCCAGCACCGGCGATAACACAAACTGGTCCGCGGACTGCGGTGGCAACTGCACGTTGCTCATCATCAAGTGCATCAAGAATTCCTTGGGCTAATTGCGCCATGATTCGCCGCCGGTTAAATCTTGTGATGCACTTTTTCCATACCAATTGTTAATCATGGCACGGGCTACCGAAATCACAGGAGGCAGCAATAGCTCTGAATTTGCAACTTTGCTCTTCAATTCATTACGGGTTAGCCAAACAATTTCTTCAATCTCTTCACCATCAGCTTTAACCGAATCAGGGTTTGTGATCACCGCTTCATAGGCAATCATGATGGAGGCGGGAAATGGCCAGGGCTGGGAACCAAGATAATTCATCTGCCAAACTTTTCCGCCGCACTCTTCCGCAACCTCTCTGATAACGCAGCTTTCAAAAGACTCCCCGGGTTCAACAAAGCCGGCAAAGGTTGAGAAGCGTTTGGCGGGCCAAACTTTTTGACGTCCCAACAAAATTCGATCCTGCTCATCTTTCACTAGAACAATAATCGCCGGATCGGTGCGGGGATGATGAGACGCACCACAGGAGTCACACTCCCTTACCGCACCTCCAAATGTGTAATGCGTTGAAGATCCACACTTGGCACATCTCTGATGAGATTCATGCCATTGGGTAAGGGCCAAAGCATGAACCGCTGCACCAATTTGTAAATCATCTAAATCTGCACCGATACTTCTTAAGGATTGATACTCCTCAGGGAACTCTTTCTCGTCGTACTTTGTGTGCGCGACAAAGTAAGGGGTTCCGGAATCATCCAAACCTAGGAAGTACTTGGTGGTTTCAGTGGTGGATGGCTCGATGTATTTCAAGGATTTTCCAGCAACCAAAAATCTATCCCCCAGCATTTTGATTATGCGGGCCCGCTGCCAAAGCTGATCAAGTGCCGCTTGATCCGCGCGCAAATGTGCGGCGCGATCTAATTTTGAGCGAGAGAGCGGGAGATTTAGCAGCACGGGCAGACCCTACTAGCCTCTACCGCATGGCCTCTACCTCAGGTTTTACCGTGACTTCATGGAACCTGTTGCATGGAATGGCAATACCTCCACAATCACCGACCACACTCGCAGAAGCGCTAGCCA
>RFSC01000068.1 GCA_009924185.1 Actinomycetota bacterium | reverse complement strand
AAGGTAAAGAACCATGCCTAAAAACAACAAGATTTATTGGCTAGAAGGGGTTACCGATAAAGGCGTTAAATCACTCTTGAGCAATGACTCCAAGAGCTACCGCTGGCTTCGACCTCAGCGTAATCGCAGAATACTGGTGACTCTTATGGCGATCGGCCTAGTACTGACCGCTCTTGGTAGCTACTACTCCGCAATAAAGAAATCATTGAACCTGAGCTCAAATCTCGATTTTACGATTCTTGTGATCTCAACAGTATTTGTTGTGGCTTCCGTCATTGGCGGATATCTGCTGCTCAGAATCAGCGTTCGCGGTATCGCAGATGCCCCTGATGAATTGTTGGATGAGAGGCAACTCAAAATTCGAAACGCCTCTTTTCGAATAGCTTATCTATGGTGCTCTTTTCTCGTGATGGTGGTGTTTTTGTTATTGGCATATGGCCCAGAGTTGAGACTCTTTCGACCCGAGGTAGCAAATGAACAGGTGGCAGATGGGAGCTTTTTGATGATTTCAGTTATGTTCACCATCTCTTCACTTCCCTCAATGGTTCTTGCCTGGCGTGAAGGAGATATCTAAATTGAGTTATGAGCTAGAGGATTTGCTGCACCCGAATCGGCCTCGCATTTGGCGCTGGGTTGCCGGCACGGTCTTCATTATCTTTACCTGGCAGGTATTGGGCTTTTTGTTCACACTGGCAGCGGCAAAACTCTTTGATTACGACCTAGATTTGCTGTTTTCCACCGCCGATGAGGATTTGGCGCAGGTCCGTCAGCTGGCACCGTGGAGCTCTGCTGCCACGGTGTTGGTCTCCTTTATCCCCTTGTTTGTGGCCACGTTATTGGCTTATCGCATCTTCCTAAAGCGCAGTATCAAACAACTCTTTACATTTAATGATAAGTACTCGTGGACTAAAACCTGGATCGGCTTTGGCAGCTTTGCAATTATTTTGCTCCTCTTTGGCGTGAGCGATCTTGTGATAAACCGTGACTCCTACTCCTGGAGCTGGGATGCGGCCCGATTCTTCCCATACCTGTTGGTGGCCTTCACATTGCTGCCAATTCAAACCACCGCAGAGGAGTTGTTCTTTCGAGGCTGGCTCCAGCAGTGGCTTGACAATGGCAAGAAGCGGCAGTGGAGTATTTCCTTGCTGGGCGGTTTCTTTTTCGCCCTGCCTCATTTGGCCAATCCTGAGGTTGCCGGAAATGATCTCTACTTTCCAATAATTAGTTATGGCGCGGTTGGCTTTATGTTGGCCTGGGTTACCTTCCGGGATAAGAGCCTGGAGCTGGCGATTGGCGCCCACTTTGCTAATAACTTACTTGCCGCCCTTCTGGTTTCCAGCGCAGACTCTGCTCTGCCCTCTGCCAGTTTGTTTACTACCCCGGAGATTGCCTGGGCACCTGCAGCGGTGGTTTCAGTAATCATGGTCCCGTTATTCATTTGGCTAACTAAGAAATGGAGCGATAAGGTCTCATCATGACTCAAAAAAGCGGTATTTTTCAGGGAAATATCAAGGCCTCAATCCGTCCTCAAGATGACATGTATCGCCATGTGAATGGTGGCTGGCTAGATACTGCAGAGATCCCATCTGACCGAGCCGCTGATGGCGCCTTTTATTTTTTGCGTGACGAGTCCGAGAAAAATGTGCGCACCATTATTGAAGAGTTAGCAAAGAGCGGTGGTGCTGATGGCACCAATGCGCAGAAGATTGGTGATCTCTACGCAGATTTCATGGATGAGGATCAGATCGAAAAACTAGGCATCTCCCCCATCGCCTCACAGTTAGAGAAGGCGCAATCTTTTTCTAACCTCGAAGAGTTCACGGCTTTGCTGGGCCAGTTTGAATCACGGGGTCTTGGTGGTTTTCTAAATGGCTGGGTTACCGCCGATGCCTCGGACCCAAGCACCAATATCGCCTATATCTATCAGGGCGGAATCAGCTTGCCTGATGAGGCTTACTACCGTGAAGAGACCCATGCAGAGGTGCGCAGCAAATTAGTCAGCCACATGGAGCGGATGTTTGATTTGGCAGGGGTAAGTAACGGCGCAGCTCATGCCGCCAACATCATGGCGTTAGAGACAGAGATTGCCTCATATCACTGGGATACGGTCCGTAGCCGCGACGCGGTGCTGACATTTAACAAGAAGAGCTTTGATGAGATCTCCGCCCTTGCAGCGCCCTTTAACTGGCATTTATGGGCAGATAACGCCGGTGTGCCACGCACCGTGCTTGATTCTGTGGTCATTGCACAACCTGATTACATCGAAAACATGGGCAAGATGTTTGCCAACTTTGAAATCGAGAAATGGCGTTCCTGGCTGACCTGGCACTTAATCTCAAGCGCGGCCCCATACCTCAGCTCCGCCTTTGTTAATGAGAACTTCGCCTTTTATGGCACCACTTTGACCGGCATTCCTGTACTAAAGGAGCGTTGGAAGCGCGGAGTGGCTCTGGTTGAAAGCGCACTTGGTGAAGCTGTGGGCCAGTTCTACGTCGAAAAACATTTCCCAGCCGCAGCCAAGAGCCGCATGGTCGAACTAGTCGCTAATTTGATTGAGGCTTATCGGGTCAGCATCACATCATTGGATTGGATGACCGATGAAACCAAGGCCAAGGCGCTAGATAAGTTAAATAAGTTCACCCCGAAGATTGGCTACCCCGACAAGTGGCGTGATTACTCAAAGCTAGAGATAAAGCGTGGAGATTTATTGGGCAATTTGGCCCGGATCTCAAAGTTCCGTGGTGATTACGAGTACAACAAAGTGGGCAAGCCAGTTGATAAGAGCGAGTGGTTGATGACCCCGCAAACCGTAAACGCCTACTACCACCCACTGATGAATGAGATTGTTTTTCCAGCTGCGATTCTGCAACCTCCATTTTTTGATTTGGAGGCTGATGATGCTGCCAACTACGGCGGCATTGGCGCTGTAATTGGCCATGAGATTGGACATGGTTTTGATGATCAAGGCTCTCGCTATGACGGAGATGGAAATCTCGCTAACTGGTGGAGCGATCAAGATCGCGCTGAGTTTGAAAAGCGCACATCGAAGTTAATCGAGCAGTTCAACGCACTTGCTCCTGAAGAGGTGCCAGATACCAAGGTGAATGGCGCTCTAACGATCGGAGAGAACATTGGTGATCTCGGTGGTTCCACCATTGCATACAAGGCGTACAAGATCGCTTTAGGTGGCAAAGAGGCGCCGGTAATTGATGGATTTACGGGAGATCAGAGATTCTTCCTTGGCTACGCCCAAATCTGGCGCTCCAAGATTAGATCTGAAGCGATGAAGGTGCGTTTGGCTACTGATCCACACTCTCCAGGAGAGTTTCGTTGCAATCAGATTTTGAAGAATCTATCTGAGTTCCACAACGCCTTTGGGGTAAAGCCCGGTGATGAGCTATATATGGAGGCGGAGCAGCAGGTAAGAATCTGGTAGTTAAAGTTAATTAACTACTTGCTAGCCAGACGAGCTTCGCGACGCTTGCGTTGCTCCTCTGGATCTGGCACAGGTACCGCCGCAATTAGCTTGCGGGTGTACTCATGCTTAGCGCGCTTCAAGATGTCATCTCGATCGCCCTCTTCGACCAGCAAACCATTTTGCATAACCGCAATACGGTGAGACAGGATGTCGACAACCGCCAGGTCGTGGCTGATGAACAAGCAAGCAAACTTCAACTTATCTTGTAGCTCCAGCAACAACTCTAGGAAGCGGGCTTGAACCGACACATCAAGTGCTGAGGTTGGCTCATCTGCAATCAATAGATCCGGGGTCAAAGCCAAAGCGCGAGCGATACCTACACGTTGACGCTGACCACCTGACAACTCATGTGGGAAGCGGTTGCGATATGAACGTGGCAACTCCACCTGCTCTAGCAAATCCTCAACCTTGCGGTTTAACTCATCGCCCTTTGCTAAGCCCGCCAAAAGAATTGGCTCACCAATGGATTCGCCAATCGGCAGACGTGGGTTTAGTGATGATGCTGGATCCTGGAAAACGATTCCGGTATGACGACGAATTGGGAAAAGCTCCTTCCAACTCGCCTTGCTAATGTCATTGCCCATGATCTCTAATTTGCCGGATTTAATCGGAAGCAAACCAATCGCAGCAC
>RFSC01000067.1 GCA_009924185.1 Actinomycetota bacterium | reverse complement strand
CAACAACATCTCTAACCGTGGCACCAGCCTCTGCGGAATCAACTTGATTTAACATTCCCAATCGAGCCCAATTAGCTTTAGTGACTCGGCCTTCATCCGGCGGTTCTAGCTCTGCTAAAACTTTGAGCAGGGTTGATTTACCGCCGCCATTTCTTCCCACAATTCCAATGCGCTCACCCTCAGAGACCCCTAATGAGACATCGCTCAAAAGTGGGCGAATATCAAAGGCTTTTGAAACCCCTTCAATATTGATGATATTGCGCGCCATAAGAGAAGGTTAATCTCTATTTACCCATCTGTTTCCCATAAGGTATTCAAATGGAGTTCAGGGTGGTCGCAACAATTCTTGGCATTGCCTTGGTATTTATCTACGCCATCGGCTCCGGGGTTTGGGTCTCAACTTCACCGGGCTGGTACTCCACGCTGGTTCGTCCACCTTGGCAACCACCTGATTTTGTCTTTGGCATCATCTGGCCCTACAACTTCGTGATGCTGGGTATCGCCGCTTTCAATGTTGCACAATCACTAAATCGAAATCAGACCTTGGTTTGGTTGGGATTCTTTGCCGCCAGTGTTGCAGCCGCCTTAACCTGGGCTTACCAGTTTTATGTGCCACACAATTTGTCACTAGCTGCAGTCGCACTTGTGGTGGCGGTGTTGCTAACGCTTCCCGTTTTGTACTTAACCTTCAAAGCTTCATTGATAATCGGAACGTTGTTGGTTCCCTATCAAATCTGGGTAATCATCGCCAGTACTTTAGCCTGGGGCTACTCAACTAGAAATTAATTATCTTTATCAAGTTTGGTAATCGCTACCACGCCAGCTGAGGCAATCAAGGCCGCCAATCCAGCAAACACTGCTCCGCTACCAAAGGGTGCTGCTAGTGCACCGGCCCCGAGCGGTACTAAGAATTGACCAAATCTATTTCCAAATAATCTGATAGAGATCGCCATGGCTCTCTCTTCAATCGGAGTTTTCTTCGAAACGATGGACATAGTAAGTGGTTGCCCCATCCCTAAAAGAAAACCAATCACAGCCATAGCTGCACCAAGTGCCAATGCAGAAGTGGCATAAACCGATGCAAACAACAGAATTGCAGAGATCAGGATGCTGTAATTCATGACCCGAGCGCTGCCAAAACGTGCAGTGGATTTTCCGAGGAAGAATCGGGAGATCATGGCCGCCCCTGATCTAATCGAGAGTATCGCGCCAATAACCACTGGGCTGATGCCATATTCAGTACCTACAAGGGGCAAAATCACTACTAATACATCATTTGTTGAGGCCACAGCTAATGAGGTCCAAATCGCTGGTTTAATTCCAGGACGTTTCATTACTGCACGCGCCTTAATTGAACCAGCAGCTTCTCGCTCTGCTTTGCATCTTGTAACTCAACTGGACTTCTGCTGGCCACCATCGCCTGGCTAGCAGCAACATTTGCTAAGTGAGCAACTCCTGCAACCGCGGTCGCTATCGCGATTGCAATTACATCATTAAGGAATGCAAATGAGATGCCCAAAGCTATGAATGCCAGAGATCCGGCAACTAGTAATGGAAGCTCGCCCAAACGACCAACCCAACGTCCCATAGGTACGGCGACAATTAGCGGGAGAAGTGCGTAGATAGATGCGATTAAACCAATTTCAAAACCAGAGGCACCATTTTCAATAGCTCGATAGGTAATCATCGGGCGCATTACATAAATGCTGGCTTGAGCCAGCGCCACATTAATTAAAAGCGCCCACAGCCAACTTTTCTTCATGACTACGCTTTAACGGAAGAGCGCTTCTTTACAACCTTCATAATGTTCGGTGCAAAAATCAAAAGGAATAGAGCTAGATAAATTAACTTCGGAAGAACTCCAGCATAAAGAATTGAGTAATCACCATTGCTCAACTGCAAAGCCTGTCGGAATTGAATCTCTAGAGTTGGTCCCAGAATAACTCCAAGGACCAACGGGGTATTTGGTACGCCAAACCTTCTAAAAAGATAGCCAATAAAGCCCAAAACCAGGGCTACCCGCAGATCAAATACTGAGTTATTCAAGGAGTAAGCACCGAGCAAACCAAAGGTGGCAATTCCCGCGTATAGATAATGACGTGGAATCTGCAGCAGCTTAATCCAAACTCGAATTAGAGGCAGATTAAGCAGCAACAAGAGAGTGTTACCGACAAACAAAGATGCAATCAAGGTCCAAACCAAAGGCCCATTCATTTCAAACAACATCGGACCAGGCTGAAGATTAAAGTTTCTTAAGGCCACCAACATAATTGCCGCAGTTGCAGAGGTTGGAAGTCCTAATGCTAGAAGTGGCACCAGAACTCCAGCTGCGTTGGCGTTGTTTGCCGCTTCAGGGCCAGCAACACCTTCAATCGCACCTTCGCCAAACTCTTCCTTATGTTTAGAGAGATTTCGTTCTACTGAATAACTAATAAAGGTTGGTACCTCAGAGCCACCGGCTGGAATTAATCCCATTGGGAATCCAATTGCCGTACCACGCAGCCATGGTTTCCAAGAGCGACGGAAATCCTCTTTATCCATCCAAACCTTGCCCTTAACCGGCAGGATGCGCCAAGAGTTATCTTTAAATCGGCTGGCCATGTAAATGACCTCACCGAGCGCAAAGAAGGAGATGATTACAACAATTACCTCTAGGCCATCAGTTGCTTCTTGAATTCCAAATGAGAGACGGTTGATTCCAGTTTGTTGATCTGCACCAACTAAGCCAATAATCAATCCAACTGAAAGTGAAACTAAACCACGAGTTCTAGAACTTCCCAGCAAGGTTCCAACTGCGGCGAAGGCAAAAACAATTAAAGCTACATAACCCGCGATCAAACCGGCAACAAAGGAGCCAAGTGCAGCGGTAGTTAAAGCCGCTCCAGCCCGGCCTTTTTTAGCCATTTTGTGGCCTTCTACCGAGGTAATTACGCACCAGCTTCACCTGGGGTGTTGAGCAAGATTGATGCTGTTGATCCGCCGTACATCGCGCCATAAAAGACGGCGGCAAACATGATTAGTGCTGAGGTGGGATCAACCGACAATGTAACGGGGAGCAAAAGAGCAATCGCCAGCGCAGGTCCAATGCCTGGAAGCACGCCAACCAAAGTTCCTAAAAATGTGCCAAGCAATCCATACATCAAGTTTTGTGCCGAAAGGGCGTTGCCAAATCCCTCAAGCAGAAGATTCAAATTCTCCATTTACTTTGGGACCTCTCTTGCTAGTCCCAAAAGATTTTCAAAGAATCCATCTGGTAAGAAGATTCTCAATCCCTTTGAAAACACAAAATAAACAACTACTGCGAAAACAAATGAAATGGCAATATCTTTCAAAAACTTACGTGAGCCGAAGGCAAATGTGATTCCATAAAAAGTTAATGCGGCAGCGGCGATATATCCAGCTGACTCAATTAGAAATACATGTAACAACATAGAGCCAATAACTATGGCCATGGTCTTGATATCTGGCGGTAAGAAAACCTGACCAGGTTCAGTTCCTTCAGCCAATCCATACTTGCCGCGCACCACTTCAATAATGAGCAACGCTCCGACAAAGGTTGCAAAGCCACCAATGATGTAGGCAAAGGTCTTTGGGCTTACTACAGAGAAAACCCCTGGCTCTTCCAAAGTAAAGGCGTCATACAAAACAAATAACCCGAGCAGCAGGAAGCCGAAGGCGAATACCGCTTCAGCAACAACCGCTCGGGTTACTTTTGTCATTTACTCTTTTTTCTTATAGACCGATTTCAGAGATAAATGCTTTGATCTCTGGAATGTGGGTCTTCAAGTATGCGCCAAAGTCCTTGCCGCCTGAGAATTCGTCGTACCACTTGTTAGCGGCCAACGCTTCCTTCCAGGTTGGGGTTGAGCGCATAACATCAATAACTCTTACGAAATTGATGCGGTTTGCTTCGGTGATATCAGCTGGTGCCATGATGCCGCGCCAGTTTCCATATACCAAGTTATAACCCTGTTGAATAAAGGTCTTGGCTCTAACGCCAGCGATTGGCTTTGGAGCTGAGATACCAAGAATGCGTAGCTTTCCATCAGCAACATATGGCAAGACATCGGCAACACCGATTACGCCAACTGGAGCTGCACCGCTAAGCACCTTAGT
>RFSC01000066.1 GCA_009924185.1 Actinomycetota bacterium | reverse complement strand
TCGCGATGGCCCAGCGCCTCAGCAGCGCATAAACGGCCATTTACAGTGCGTTCAATGACCTCCATCATCATGTCGCCAGCCTTGGTCAGGTTGTACTCCTGGCGCAGTAGGCCAGAAACATCCAGATCAATATGTTCGCGCATTGATGCTGCGGTCTTCTTGTTAGCGGTCAACTTCAATACCGGTTCGATTGGATTACCAATTACATTTCCTTGACCGGTTGGGAATAAGTGAATTACCGCGCCAGCTGCGGCCATCAAAGTTACACACTCTGCTGCTGCTGATGAGGTATCCATGAAGTAAAGACCCTGTTTGTTTCGTGGCGGCGCTTCTGCTGGAGCCAAAACACCAACAACAGGAACTGATCCGGTCTTAGCAATGTTGCCAAGCGCCTTCTCTTCGATAGTAGTTAGACCACCAGCGATATTTCCTTGAGTTGGTTGGGAACCTAGAAGGTTTGCACCAGTAGATTCAATTACCTTGATGTAATTGTCATAGGTCTTCTGGAACAAGTCACGACAAGCATCATCAATGCAACGCTCTGCAATTAAATGCTCGCCTCCAGTTAACTCAGAGGTTTCACCGAAGAAAACTGTTCCTCCTGCTGCAACCCAACGATCAACAGCCTCTGATGTGGTTGGACAGGAACCTAGACCTGAAGTGGTATCTGATTCTCCGCACTTAATCGACATGATTAAGTCACCCTCAGTTGCAGGTTCGCGGGTGATTTCAGATGCATCCTGTAAGAAAATCTGTGCAACGCGAGCTGCATCTGCAATAACCTGTAGATCGCCCTTTCCTTCAATTGAGAAGGAGGCGACTGGCTTGCCTGATTTTGCAATTCCTGCTGCAACGCGCTCGGTCCACTTTGGTTCGATACCAATGACTACAACCGCTGCAACGTTTCCATTTAATCCTGTACCAATCAGGGTACGGAAAGTTAACTCCAAATCTTCACCGAACTGAAGACGACCATAGCTGTGAGGCAGCGCGAGAGTGCCAGGCACTACCTTTGCGACCGCTTCTGCAGCTGCGTTTGAGAGGTCATCTACCGGCAAGATGATTACGTGATTACGGATACCCATCGACCCATCTGGGCGACGGTATCCAGTTAAGCGCGGCTTGCTTCCCATCGATAACTCCTCATGTTGTGTGTATGTACATAATCGCCTTTTTTGATCGGCTGTGATGCGATGCCGACCTTAATTCCATATTTAATGATTGCTTCACCCTCTGCGTGATCTTTCAGCGCAAACTTATGTCCCAAAGGAATTGCGTGATTAAGAACCGCGGTGTGCTTTGTTTGCTCTTTCACTGACAAGCCTTCCAGTGTGCCAGGTTGCAAATCATCATTTGCAACGGCTACTGAATCGCCATCATGGTGAAGGAGAAAATCAGGCACTTTTGCCATAACTAGTTCCTTTCCATTTCTCGATTACTCCGATATCCCCATCAACTCTGCGCCTCTGCAAGGTATGCAGCAAGCTCTGCTTTGGTAGGAATTCCACTTTGTCCATCAAGCCCGCGACATGACAGTCCGGCGACGGCATTTGCAATTGCAACCGCTTCAGCGATTGGCTTGTTCCAAACCTGGGTTGCTACTAACGCACCATGAAAAACATCTCCAGCGCCTAAGGTACTAACAATCTCAGCCTTAATCGCTGGAACAACTCCACTATCAATTCCGTTGGAGTAAACACTCCCCTCGCCACCCTTTGAAACCACAACAATATTTCTATCGCGCGCGGCGGTTGAGACATCTGTAGTTATGTTCTCAGAAGGTGCATAAACATCATAATCAGCAGCATTTAATCCTGGCGTTTCATATCCAATATCAATTGATAACTTCGTGGCTCCGCCACGTTTTACGCCCCAGTCCTTTATGGTCTGCATGCCAAATTGATCTACATGAATCCATTGATAATCATTGATATTGGCCGGTTTTGTAGGGCGTTGGCTGTGTGGCTGCACCATGATGGCGCGGGTTTGCTCACTCTTTGAAACCACAATGGTTCCAGTGGCAGTCCGCACTGATTTATCAACTACAACATGTTGGGTATCAATGCCCTCGCGCTTTAAGGTTTCAAAGACAAATCGACCAGCATCATCATCACCAATTACGCATGACAGTGCGGTCTCAACACCAAGCCGGGCTAAGGCAACTGCTGCGGTTGTAGCTGGACCGCCGACCGCTCGGATTGAATCCAATGCCACAACCCGTTCATTCGCAGCTGGATACTTTTCAACTAAGACAATGGTGTCTACTGTCGCAATGCCAACACATAAGACTTTACTCATCAATCGTTAGGCTTTCTTAAATACTTAAACCAAGCATCACGGGCATTATGAATGTGTTGAATACACATTAAACGGGCAGCAATTGGATCTTGTTTCTCGATAGCATCCAGAATCAAGCCATGCTCATGCTCTGATGCATCGATACGTCCCGGAAGTTTCAAGGTGTTATCCATCGACTTAAACATGATTTCCTGCAAAGTTCCCAGGGTTTGATTTAAGAAATGATTATGCGCACTCTTCACAACTGTGAGATGGAAATTCATATCAAGAATTCTCACCTGCTCAAAATCAATCACGTCCTGAGCAATAGCCTGATTCAACGCCTCGGCCGCAGCTTTCATCTCTTGTAGTTGTTCTGGAGTGCGACGCTCCGCCGCCCATTCCACCGCTGGTGCCTCCAAGATTTCACGCATTTGAAACAACTCTTCGATGCGATGCTGTGCAGCTTTAAGTGAATCACGGAGCTTTTCACCCTCTTGTTCATCAAGAACGAAGATTCCGATTCCATGCTTCACCAACAACCGTCCCTGAACCTGCAACACCTGAATCGCTTCACGCAGAGAAGGACGGCTAATTCCAAGGATTTTTGAAAGCTCCCGCTCTGATTCCAGGCGGTCTCCCGCTTTCAAACCAGCATCATCAATGTGATCCAGCAACAACCTAACTTGATTTTGTAGGCGCGGTGGATTGTTGATGATTGGAGTGCTCATTAGCCCTTTACCGCTCCAGCGGTTAATCCAGAGATGAATGAGCGCTGCATTACTAGATACATAAGTACCATCGGAATTGAGGCCACAAGCACCGCCGTAAAGATCATGCTGTAGTTACTGAAGAACTCACCACGGAATGACAGCAAGGTAAGTGGCAGGGTTCGCTTGTCATTATCGGTAATCAACAACAATGGGAAAAGAAGTTCATTCCAAGTAATTACAAATAAGAAGATAGCGGTTGCGCCCATTGCAGGTCTGGAAAGAGGAAGGGCGATTGATCTGTAAACGCGGAATGGTGTTGCGCCATCTACCTCAGATGCTTCATACATCTCCTTAGGAAGCTCTCTGAAGAAGGCGGTCAAAATAAATACCGAGATAGGTAATGTTGTGACCACATTTATTAAAACAATTCCAGAGAGTTTGTTGGTTAACTGCAAATCATTAAAGAGGATAAAGATTGGCACTAGATTGACTTGTCCTGGAATTGCCAACCCCACTGCAAATAATGAAAACAGTACCTTCCCGGTAACGGTAATCATTCTTGAGATGGCAAAGGCGCACATGCTGGCCAGCGCCAGAGTAATAGTCACGGAAAATCCGGTAACAATCACGCTGTTCATGAAGGAGCGGCCAACGTTGCTAACCTCAAAAAGGAAGCGGAAGTTATTGAGGTTCCAACTCTCCGGAAGAGCTAAGGGCTTGTTATAGACCTCAGCATCGGTTTTGGTAGAACCTAGAACCACAATCGCGCTTGGGATGATGATGAGAAGAGCAAAAATAGTAAGTGATACATAACGAATACTCTTATAAATCATGCTCTACCTACTTCTCATACCGACTGCTAAGGAATTTACGCTGCAAAACAGTGACCAGCACCAGAACTAGGATGAAGAAGATGGATTGCGTTGCTGCATATCCAATTCTCAACTCGCTGAACACAGTCTGGTAGATCAATACTGCGAAGATATTTGTGGAGTTATTTGGCCCGCCCTGAGTCATAGAGAAAATCAGATCGAAGGCACGGAAACTTTGAATGGTTGTATAAGCCATGACCACAATGGTGGTTGGAATCGACATTGGCCAAGTTACGTGACGGAACTGCTGCCAACGAGTGGCACCATCCATCTCAGCTGATTCATAGAGCTCTTGGGGAATCTGTTGTAATCCTGCGATGTAGATAACCATCATCTGTCCGGTGTGGAACCAGACCTGTGTGAAGGCGATTGCGTATAGGGCTGAGCTCTCGCTACCTAACCA
>RFSC01000065.1 GCA_009924185.1 Actinomycetota bacterium | reverse complement strand
GGGTCGAAAAATGCAATGCCACATGGTTCCGGCGACTGGTGGCACATTGGTTGCAGCTATTAATTATTTGATAGAGCGGGGCGCTAAAGACATCACCGCTATCTGTTTGTTGTCTGCACCAGAGGGTGCCAAAACTCTAGAACGTGCCTTTGAAAACTCAAACTTTCCCATAACAGTTGTCACTGGTGCGATGGATGAAAAGTTGAATGAGCATGGTTACATCGTTCCTGGTCTGGGAGATGCAGGAGATCGACTTTACGGAGTCGTATAAATGGCAAACACATCCCCTGGTTATGGCATCACGATCCGCGTTGAGGGACGTCCGGAGTTTCAACCTGTTGCCGAAATAACCACAATCATTACCCGCGAAGGTGCGATGATCACTGCACTAGATGTCGCAGATTCTCAGTTAGATGCGGTTGTTATCGATGTAACCTGTGATGCGATTGATGCAGCACATGCCGAAAGAATCACCACCGCTTTAAGCGCCTCTCCAATTTTGAAGGTACGTAAAGTTTCTGCCCGTATCTGTCAGGCCATCGCTAAGGATCCTGCCGATGCCCGTCGCCTCACCATAAAGCGCAATACCGTCGCTGTGGTTACAGATGGCTCCGCGGTACTTGGTTTGGGCAACCTTGGCCCGGCTGCTGCTCTACCGGTTATGGAGGGTAAAGCCGCCCTTTTCAAGCGATTTGCCGATGTTGATGCCTGGCCGGTCTGTCTGGATACCCAAGATGTTGATGAAATCGTGCGCACCGTTCAATTAATCGCACCGGTTTATGGCGGCATTAACCTCGAAGATATTTCAGCCCCCCGCTGTTTTGAAATCGAAGCCAGATTGCGCGAGCTATTGGATATCCCGGTTTTCCATGATGATCAACATGGCACCGCAGTCGTAGTTCTGGCTGCGCTGCGCAACGCCTTGAAGTTAGTGAAGAAAGATTTGGGCAAAACCAAGATTATTTTGAGCGGTGCTGGTGCTGCCGGTACCGCGATTGCAAGATTGCTGGTTCTCGCCGGTGCTACCAACATCATTGGCTTTGATGACAAGGGTGTAATCAACAAGCAGAGCGCTGCACCAAATGAGATGCGCAAGTGGTTTATTGAAAACTGCAACCCAGAGCAGTTTGCTGGAAGTCTAAGTGAGGCAATTAAGGGTGCAGATATCTTCATAGGAGTAAGTGCACCAAATGTTTTGACTGAGTCTGATGTTCAATCGATGGCTAAAGATGCGATTGTCTTTGCCCTGGCAAACCCGGATCCAGAGATTGATCCGATGCTGGCCCGCAAACATGCTGCGGTGGTTGCAACAGGACGCAGCGATCAACCAAATCAAATCAACAATGTCTTGGCCTTCCCAGGAATCTTCCGTGGCTTGCTTGATGCCGGTGCTACCAAGATCACCGATAAGTTGTTGTTAGCGTGCGCCGATGCCATTGCTTCATGCGTCTCTGAACAACAGCTAAACGCATCATTTATTGTGCCAAGTGTTTTTGATCCTAATGTTGTTAAATCTGTAGCGGATGCGGTCAAAGGCCAGGCTTAATTGTCTATCGCAGATTGGCTAGAGCAATCAGTTGGCGGCTCTGCCCCACTTCTGATTTACCTTGCTTTTGGGCTAATTATTTTTATCGAAACTGGAATCCTGATCGCATTTTTCTTGCCTGGTGATTCCATTCTTTTTGCCGCTGGATTAATCGCCGGCAGCCGAGATGACATGAATATCTGGATCTTGATTACCTCCATTTTCTTAGGTGCTTTTATAGGTGATCAGATGGGTTATGTGCTGGGCCGAAAATATGGACGCTCCTATCTCGAACGGCACTCATCACCCCGAATTGATCGGATGATTGCTAGAGCCGAGGAGTTTTACGCCAAATATGGCTGGAGCGCAGTTATTTTGGCCCGTTTTTATCCATGGATCCGCACCTTTATGCCACCGATTGCAGGCATTGGAAAGATGAACTACTACAAGTTTTTGGCGGCAAATGCACTTGGAGCTTTGATTTGGGGTTGCGGTATAACTTTGTTGGGTTACTACGCCGTTCTTATTCCAGGATTAAAAGAGTCTTCCCGTGGCATCGCCATTTTCTTTGTAGTTTTGACCATCGTAATTGCCGTCAGAAATTATCGACGGGCTAGAAAGGATCGCCGTACCCCTCCTACTACAACACCGATGTAGGTCATAGCGATTCCGGTAACCAAAAACCAACTAACACTTACCCCTTCACTTGGGGCGTATAGGTCTAGCAACAACGAGCCAAATAACTGACCGCCAACGCTAAAGAGAGTAAATGTTAAAACTCCAAGGTGCTGCACAATCAAAGATGTTGCTGCGATATAAACAACCCCAATTACGCCACCGGTGTAAATCCACCAGGGACCACTTGGCAATGGCTGCAACTCTATTTTTCCAATCAACACTAGAAACATCACAAAGAGCAGCAAAAAGGTTGTGCCATTTATGAAGTTGAGTAAAGAGGTGGCATAGCTATGATCGGTGTGTTCATTAATTTGTCCATTCAAGGCTCGCTGCACTCCAACTAGAGCACCAGCAAATACCGCTAAAGCAACCGCTAAAAATGAAAATGAGTGGGCCTCGATTTTGTCAGCCACTGATACCAGAACCGCAAAAACAGTAATCAGCGCTGCACCAACTCTTCTCTTAGAGATTAGCTTGGGGCCGCCGCCAGTAAATCCGATTCGATCAACTAGTAAGGAGGTTGCGGTTTGTCCTGCAATTGAGGCCACCGAATAGACGGCAACGCCAATTAAGGGAACCACTGTGGTTTGAATCGCGACAAAACTGCCGCCCAAAGCGCCGGCAAATACCCGCCAAACTGGGATCTGGCCCGCTCTAACAGCTGCGCGCAAACGCCTAATTCCTGCCTTTATCTGGGGGCTAAACAGGGCGTAGAGGCCGACAAAAAAGAGACCTGAAGAGAAGGAAACCAATGCGGCTTGTGGCGCATTATCGAGGCGATGAGAGAGTTCTCCGTTGGCCCGCGCTTGTAGCGCAATCAATATGCCCGAGACCGCTGCTAATGCATCCAATCGAACATGGTTATTGATTGATTTGCTCACTGAGCTCCAGCCATTCATCCTCTAGCTTCTGACGCAGTAATTGTACCTCTTGCAATTGCTGTCCAACCTCAATTAAACGCTGATGATCAAAGGCTGCTGCCTCTTGTTGCTGATGTAAACCTTTCTCTTCTTCACTTGCCTTGGCAATCTGTTTTTCTAAGCGAGCAATCTCTTTCTTGATTAATCTGACCTGCGCCGCATCTGAAATTGTTTTCTTTGGTGCTGATGCAACTGATGAAGCTATATTGCGAGCTCTTAACTCTAGGTACTGCTCTACTCCGCCCGCCAGATCTCTAAGGGCTTCATCCCCTAGTAATCCAACAAATCGATCACAAACCCTTTCCAAGAAATATCTATCATGAGAAATTACAATCAAGGTTCCGGCATAGGTATCTAGTAAATCCTCTAACGCGGTTAAGGTTTCAACATCAAAATCATTTGTTGGCTCATCCAGTAGCAAAACATTTGGCGAATCCATTAGCAATCTAGTTAGTTGGAGACGGCGTTTTTCGCCACCGGATAGATCTCGCACCATCCGTTGTTGTCCCTCATAATCAAAGCCCAATCGCTCGCAGAGCTGGGAGGCTGAAATCTCACGGCCACCACCTAACTCAACATGCAGTGCAACCTTCTCCACCGCTTCCAATACCCGCCAAGAAGGATCTAGCTCTTGAAGATGTTGCGAGAGAAAGGCGGCTTTAACCGTCACTCCGGTCTGTATCTTTCCCGCTGAAAACCGGTATTGCCCCGCTAGAGTGCGCATTAACGTGGTTTTTCCAGAGCCATTAACCCCGACAATTCCAATGCGATCTCCCGGGCCAACGTTCCAATTCAAATCATCAATCAAAGTGGTTTCACCGATTGCAAGACGGGCATGGTGAATTTCATAAACTGTGTTACCCAAACGATTTGCGGCAAAGTTAAGCAGCTCTGCAGAGTTGCGTGGCGCGGGCTCAGCTGCAATCAATTGATTAGCTGCATCGACACGGAACTTTGGTTTTGAGGTTCGGGCTGGTGCACCACGCCGTAACCAGGCCAACTCTTTTCTAATCAAATTGTTGCGTCGAGCATCCTCTGCAGCTTGTTGTCTGGCCCGTTCTGCTTTTGCCAATACATAAGCGGAGTATCCGCCGTCATACTCCTCAACCTTTCCATCAACTACCTCCCACATCTTGTCGGAGACCTCATCCAAAAACCAACG
>RFSC01000064.1 GCA_009924185.1 Actinomycetota bacterium | reverse complement strand
ACCATATTGTCGATGCGCCAATCACCGTGAATCACGCAGGAGTCAACATCCTGTGGCTGATTGTTGGCCAACCAACTCATAACATCTTCGCCATTAGGTACATCATCGGTGAGAGCGTTGCGATAACGCTTTGACCAGCCCTCTACCTGGCGCTGCACATAACCAGAACCTTTATTCAACTCCTGCAATACGCTGGCATCAACTGAGTGCAGTTGTGCCAGTCCTGCGACTAAAGAGTTGGCCATTACAGAGATATCTTCAGGTGAAAGAGTTTCTGGAACATCACGGCGGAAAATTTCACCAGGGATTCGCTCCATAACGTAAAAATCAGAGCCGAGAATGGAGTGATCCTCACAAAGCGCAATCACGGTAGGGACTAATTCGTAAACTGGTTTTAAGCGGGATTGGATTAAGAACTCACGTTTCATGTCATGAGCTGAAACCGCTTTGGTGCCAACTGGGGGACGGCGCAAAACTAACTCTCGGCTTGGGTATTTAAGTAGATAAGTTAGATTTGAAGCACCACTGCGGAATTGTTTTACCTCAGGTAGTTGATTTTCATTGATGAATTTAGATAACCAGTTGTGAACCGCTGTGATATCGAAAGCATCTTCCTCCCGCACCGGGGTCAAATCACTCATGGGAGATAGGGCTTGAGCTCTAACCTTGCGATGTCACGAAGATGAACCTCATCTGGGCCATCAACAATTCTTAAGACTCTTACCCCGGCATACATTGCAGCTAGCGGCGTATCCTGCGAAACACCAGCGCCACCATGGGTCTGAATTGCATGATCGATAATCCGCTCAGCCATTCTGGGAACTGCGACCTTGATCGCAGCAATCTCTTTGCGGGCTGCTTTTGCCCCTTGATTATCAATAATCCACGCTGCTTTTAATACGAGAAGTCGGGCCTGCTCAATATCTACCCGGGCCTGTGCGATCCACTCTTGAATTACACCTTGGCGGGCTAACTCTTTGCCGAATGTGGTTCGAGTAAGTGAACGCTTAATCATTATCTGCAAAGCGCGCTCCGCCATTCCGATAGCGCGCATGCAGTGATGAATTCTTCCTGGACCAAGTCGGGCTTGAGCTAAAGCAAAACCTTCACCCTCACCGCCAATTAAGTTGGAGGCAGGAACTCGGACATTGGTAAAGGAGATCTCGGCATGACCATGTTGGTCAACATAACCAAATACATTTAGATTGCGGATAACTTTTACACCTGGTGTATCAATCGGCACCAGGATCATGGATTGTTGTTTGTGGTCTTCGGCTTGCGGATTGGTTTTGCCCATCACAATTAAAATCTTGCAACGTTCATCCATTGCGCCTGTAGTCCACCACTTAACACCGTTGATGACATAGTCATTTCCATCTTTAGTGATGCTGGTCTTAATGTTTCGCGCATCGCTAGATGCAACATCTGGTTCAGTCATCGCAAATCCGGAGCGAATCTCGCCAGCCAGCAATGGTTCCAACCATTGTTTCTTTTGCTCAGGGGTGCCAAACATATCTAGCAGCTCCATGTTGCCGGTATCGGGAGCAGCACAGTTAATGACCTCAGGGGCAATATCTGGTGACCAACCAGTTATCTCTGCCAAAGTTGCGTAATCGGTAACTGTTAAACCGTGATCAAGATGTGGCAAGAAGAGATTCCACAACCCTTGTGCTTTAGCCTTTTGTTTTAACTCCTCAATTACCGGAGGCAATTTGTGGGGAGTTCCTGCTGCGATAAAAGCCTCACGTTGTTGGTGATAGAGGTTTTCGGCGGGAAGAATTTCTTTATCTAAAAAGGCTTGCAGTTTTGCTGCGTATTCGGTTGCCTTAGGGCTTAGGCTGAACTCCATACGGATACCGTACGCAAAGTTAAGGGAAATTAGGAGAGGGAAGATGAGTGTTCTTGACCGCTTTCGTTTAGATGGCAAGGTCGCTGTTGTAACTGGAGCCTCATCAGGCCTTGGAGTCGCGTTTGCAAAAGCATTGGCTGAGGCCGGTGCTGATGTTGTGCTTGGTGCCCGGCGCGAGGATCGCTTGCCAGAAACTGGAAAGTTAGTTGAGGCAGCGGGCCGCAAATATGCCGCAAAGAAAACCGATGTATCTAAACCCGAAGATTGCGATGCGCTAATCGCATTTGCAATTGAGAAGTTTGGCAAAGCTGATATTTTGATTAACAACGCAGGTGTGGGAACTGCAGTACCTGCAACTAGAGAAACTCCAGAACAGTTTAGAAGTGTTTTGGATGTAAATCTGATGGGCGCTTATTGGATGGCGCAGGCTTTTGCGCGGGCAAATAAAGATGGTGGCGTAATCGTCAACATCTCAAGTATTTTGGGAATCAAACCACAGGGCCTGCCACAAGCAGCTTATGCAGCAAGCAAAGCGGGATTAATTGGATTAACTAGAGATTTAGCGGCGCAATGGACCGGTCGCAAAAAAATCAGAGTAAATGCTTTAGCTCCAGGGTTTTTCCCATCAGAGATGAGTGATGAGCTACCAAAAGATATGGTGGAGATGCTCAAGATGTTTGCACCCGCAGGAAGATTGGGAGATCCTGAAGAGTTGGCAGCTACCTTGATTTGGTTGGCAAGTGATGCATCAAGCTACGTCACCGGAATTACAGTTCCGGTTGATGGTGGCCTTGTAATGCCCTAACTAACCATTAATAGCAGCGTGCAGTGCAACCTCAACCATGTCATTGAGGGTGCGCTCGCGAGCATCAGAGTCCATCGCTTCATGTGTGAAAACATGATCTGAGATAGTCATGATGGCAAGTGCGCGACGGCCTTTACGTGCAGCGATTGAGTAGAGCTGGCTAGCCTCCATTTCGAGGGCCAAAACTCCATGTTGTTGTAGCTTCTTAGCTGAATCGGTTTCGTCATAGAAGAAATCCATTGATGAAACACCACCAACATGAACTCTTTCAAACTTCTGTGAGGCTTCGTAAGCTACTTTTAGTAGATGAAAATCTGCATGTGGAGCGAAATCCAAACCATTGGTGAAGCGACGGTTGATGTTGGAATCAGTAGATGCGGTCATCGCGATCACTAAATCGCCAACCTTGGTCTTATCTTGAATTCCACCAGCGGTGCCAATTCGAATGGCGACCTGAACATCGTACTCATTAAAAAGTTCGGTTACATAAATCGAAGCAGAAGGCAGACCCATTCCGGTGCCTTGCACTGAGATCCGCTCACCTTTGTAGGTGCCGGTGTATCCGAACATGTTGCGTACTGAGTTGTACTGTTTAACATTTTCTAGATAGTTGTCGGCAACCCACTTGGCACGAAGTGGATCTCCTGGAAGAAGAATGCGTTCGGCGATCTCGCCCTTGCTTGCTGAAATATGTACGCTCATAGTTAGCGAACTATAACCAGAACCGCAGCGATAAAGTGAGAAATGAAAGCCGCGGCGGTCATGGCGTGAAACAACTCATGGAAACCGAACCAGTTGATAGAGAAGTTTGGTTTCTTTAGGGCGTAGATGATGGCGCCGGCGGAGTAGAGCAGGCCACCAAATGCAATCAGCAACAACACCAAGAGCCCACCGTTGCGATAAAAATCAGGTAGATAAATCAGCGCAGCCCAACCCAAAGCTAGATAGATCGGAACATAAAGCCAGCGCGGTGCCGATAGCCAGAAAACTCGAAATATGCCGGAAAGCAAAGCCCCGCCCCACACAAGAGAAAGCAGTATTACAGCCTGGTTTTTATCCAATAAGTAAATGGCAAAAGGGGTGTAGGTACCTGCGATTAATAACGGAATATTGGCGTGATCAATGCGGCGCCAAACCGCCTTTGCGGTAGGGCCCCACGGAACGCGGTGATAGATGGCGCTACAGGTAAATAATGAAACCGCGGTGAGAGTAAAGATGGTTAGCGTGACTCGGCCACGCAGCTCTGAGGTAATTGTGATGAGCGTGAGACCTGCAACCAACGCCAAGGGCGACATAACCAAGTGAATGATGCCGCGCAACTTGGGCCTACTTAACACGTTCATATACCGCTCTCATATTCTTATCAAAGGTAAGTAGCTCTGCGCCGTCAATTAGTGATGAGGCAACAATGATGGAATCGCCCAAGGTTATTTTGTTTTGGGAGCGGATATGTGCGGCGCGCACAGCGACCTCTTGATCAAGATTTATTACTTTAGAAAAAACTTTAGTTAATTGATTTAGCGTCTCGTTAACATCAACTAAATCACTTTTTTCAAAATCTACAAGTAATTCGGCAAGGGCAAAAGCGCTGATTGATGGTGCAGCGTTTAACTCATCTAATTGTTTTAGAGCT
>RFSC01000063.1 GCA_009924185.1 Actinomycetota bacterium | reverse complement strand
TCGACTCGACCGGGATTAAATCCCATCTCCATTAATCGCGCTTGCAACGCTGCAACATCATCACCACGCATATTTGGTGATTCAACCTTTAATGTGCGATCACCTAACTTCCAGCGCGCCTCTTCAATCGCAGCTTGGGTGCCGGCATCAATCTGTCCGGTAACTGTTAAACCACGTGCTTGTTGAAAGGCACGCACCGCATCAACTACCTCAGGTGAAAAAAGATCGGTAGGTGCTGCAATAAGACCAAGGCGATGCAGGGTGTTGGTAACAGCTGTTACAACATCCCCGCGATCACCGGGTTTAATCATTTAGCTGATGTAATCAGAGAGCTCTTTAAGAAGAGCTGGCTTGGGACGGGCACCAACAATGCTCTTAACAACCTCTCCACCAACAAATACATTCATAGTTGGGATGGAGTTGATGCCATATTTCATGGCGATAGAGCCCTCTTCATCGGTGTTGAGCTTTACGATCTTGATCTTGTCGCCATGCTCATTGGAGATCTCCTCCAAGATTGGGCCAACTGCGCGGCAAGGTCCACACCACTCCGCCCAGAAATCCACCAGCACTGGGGTGGAGCTCTTCAAAACTACATCTGCGAAGTTCGCCGCAGTTACCTTCTCTGTTGCCATCTTTATCTCCTTAACTTATCTATCTGCTGAACTCTAATGACCTACTAGGAATCTTTCCGCATCAAGGGCGGCCTGGCAGCCAGATCCCGCAGCGGTAATCGCCTGTCGGTAGGTGAAATCAACTAGATCACCACAGGCAAAGACCCCTTTGAGATTGGTGCGGGTGGAGCGACCTTCAACCTCAACATATCCCTCGCTATTGGTAGCAACCTGACCCTTTACTAACTCGGAGCGAGGTAGGTGACCAATTGCCACAAACAATCCTGTGAAATCTTTTTGAGATTCTTCACCAGTAACAGTGTTTCGTAACTTCAACGCGGTGACTTTATCTTCACCAAGTACATCAATTACCTCGGTGTTAAATAAAAATTCAATCTTTGGGTTTGCTTTAGCGCGCTCGGCCATAATCTTTGAAGCACGCAGCTCTTCGCGGCGATGTATTAGCACTACTTTAGAAGCAAACTTAGTTAAGAAGTTTGCCTCCTCCATTGCAGAGTCGCCACCACCGACAACTGCGATTACTTGATCTCTAAAGAAAAAACCATCACAGGTTGCACACCAAGAAACACCACGCCCTGAAAGACGTTTCTCATTTGTTAAACCAATCTCTTTATAAGCAGAGCCCATCGCTAAAACCACAGCTCTTGCTTTAATAGTGTTGCCGGAGCCATCAATTAAAACCTTGGTCTCGCCATCAAGTTTCATCTCAGTAATATCATCGGTGACAAGTTGCGCACCAAAACGCAATGCTTGTTTGCGCATCTGATCCATTAGATCTGGTCCCATAATTCCATGTTCAAAACCAGGAAAGTTTTCTACCTCGGTGGTATTCATCAACGCACCACCTGCGGTTACCGATCCTTCATAAACAACCGGTTCGAGCTGGGCACGGGCGGCATAAACCGCTGCGGTATATCCGGCAGGACCTGATCCGACAATTACTAGCTCATGAATCTTGTTGTAATCAACGCTCACCTGCGCACCCTACCTTCGCAAAATCGTTTTGACGGTCTGACCCACTTCGGAAACTCTCATGGCGCGGGCCACAAGTAGATACAACGCCGCGGTAGCTAGAAAAACACCGAGCAAATCAAAGATATTCCCCTCAAGCGCAAGGCTCTGGGCGATAAAGGCCACAGAAATCACCGCAATTGCAGCGGCCAGAGTTAACTTTAAGTAAAACACCACAACACCACCGAGTTGTAGCGCGCCGGTGTATTTACGTAGCAATAGATAAGTTACAAAGATTCCAATCCAATAACTTGCGGTAAATGCAACACCTAAACCAACAGTTACAGATCTTGCCTCTAGATTTACAAAAGCAACAATCGAGATTGCCACTGCGATTAAATTAATCACTAAATTAGAAAGTACCTGATACTTCGTATTTTCAAAGGCGTTTAAACCACGGATCAAAACCAAATTAATGGAAAGCGGAATCAAACCTAAGGACAGCGCCGATAAGACTCGGCCGATGTAGATCGCATCTAACTCGGGAATCCCAAAGAACAAAGCCTCTGCTACCCGCTCGCCAAATAACAAGAAGAAAAGCGCAGCCGGCACGGTAACAATTCCCACCAAACGTAGCGCGGTATTTATCTTGACCTTTAACTCATCAATCTTTTTATCTAATACCAACTCAGATAACTTTGGTAGCAAAGCGGTAAGCACAGAGATTGTCACAATTGAATGCGGCAACAACAAAATTAAATAAGCATTTGCATATGGTGTATAACCAACACCATATGCCACACCAGCTGCATCAGCGGCTACTGCAGCACGGGTTGCGATATTTACGGTGGCTAAAAAGCCCAACTGTGAGATCAAAACAAAAACAAACATCCAACTAGCTAGCTTTAAAGCTTTATCTAATCCAACGCCGCGCCAATCAACTCTAAAACGCAACCTCAATCCAGAGGATTTAATCGTCGGTAAAAGAATTAAAGCTTGCAACGCGATACCTAGTGTTGTGCCAATTCCCAGCACTCTGATCTGAGAGTCAGTAATGGTTTGTAGTGAAATCTCATCGGTTACCGATAAAAAGTAAGAAAAGAGCGCGATCACCACCAAGTTGTTTGCGATCGGCGCCCACATCATTGGGCCAAACCGCTCCTTGGCATTGGCCACCTGGCCCAGTACCCCGAAAAGCCCATAAAACAAGATCTGCGGCAGGCAGTACAGCGCAAAGGCGATGGTTACATCTCGGGAGCGGCCGGTAAAGGTCGGGGCATATATAGATATGAGTAACGGCGCAATCACCATCGCGAAAACCGTAATCATCAAAAGCGCAGTAGCCAGCAGCGAAACCAAACGACTTACATAGGCGCTACCACCATCTGCATCTCTAAATGATTTAACAATCTGTGGCACAAACACGGCAGACAGCGCGCCACCAATGAGTAAGTTGTAAAGAATATTTGGCGTGGTATTTGCAACATTGTAAGCATCACCAAGAATTCCAGTGCCTAACACCGCAACCAATAAAAGATTTCTAACTAATCCAGTAATGCGAGAGATGATGGTGCCCAGACCCATCACAGATGAGGAGCGGATTAAGCGAGCATCATCATTATTCACTCTGCTTCCTCCTTCTGACTCTGCGCACACTTTGGATGACCGCGGCCAGTAAAAGAATTATCGCCATTCCAGTGGTGAACCATGTGGTGATTGGTGAAATTACCGCGAGTCGCAGTGGTATCCGCTCTACCTCACCAAGCGCACTGCCCTTTGGGGTGCGCAGCTGTAAACGCAACACCGTCTCTCCAGATGCAATTACCTCAAGCGGAACTTTGATCTGGGTTTGGGAGTTTGCTGGCACGGTAATTCTTGGCACCGCACCTGTTATGACACGGCTATTAGTTGTGGTGATTTCTAAATCAACCAATACCTCTTGAGCAAAATCATTTATCACCGTAACCGGTAGATCATATGCAGCGGTAGTAATTGTGTAATTGCCTGGTGAAACTCGAATCTTGTTTTGCGCTGCTTCTATCGCAGCAAAATAACTACGTGTGATGGCAACCGCATCATCACTTTCTAACTTTGGATTTAAAGTTTTTGCAATCCCTAATCGCAAACTTTCAACCTCTGGTGTAGTTACCAAATCATTTACTACGCGAATAATTTTGCGCATCGGGGTGTAGGAGTTGCGGGCTACCAGAGCTGGATTTCTGGTATCTAAAACCGTAGCTCCAGGTGGCAAAACTTCGCGTCCCATAAGGGTTTGCAGCCGCTTCTGTGAAAGCCGGTTATAAACCCCAAGCTCTCCCGGTGCATATCTTTTTAAGTAAGAGAGTGAAGGTGCGCCATAGGTAAGTGAAACAACTCGATCACTGCGACTACGCAACACCAACAAGTTGAACCATTGTTGTGCGATATCAAAGCTCTCTACCGCAACCTCTTCCCCTTCGGAATCTAGATAAACATAACCATCAGCTAAATCCAATACCTCTTCAATGAAAGCAGGATCAATTAACCAGGTACGCACACCGCGACCAGGGTTTACAAACAAACCACCAAACTCACCACCTGGTGAAACCGATAACGCCAGGTCATTATTGATAAATCTGCCATCAGCCAATCTGGTAGATGGCGCACTCAATGTAATCAAAGTGTTAGCTTGTACCGCAGGCATTCCAATCACAACAAATAAAGCAGCT
>RFSC01000062.1 GCA_009924185.1 Actinomycetota bacterium | reverse complement strand
TCCTCGTAAGCCAGAAGATGTAAAGGGCTGGGATAGCACCGTTCCAGGTGTTCATAAGTAGTTCAGAGCAATCTGAAAACTGGCGTGAAAAAAACTGGGTTTATAACAAAACTGTAAACCCAAAACTTTGCTAGGAATAGGCTCACAGCACGCTTGACTGCCCGTTTTGTACGGGTTGAAATTGCCTCCTCTGTAACCCCTCGTTACAGATACTTCCATGGAGGAAATTAATGAAGAAATTCTTTAAGGGTTTCGCAGTTGTAGCAACAGCGGCGCTTGCTGCGGGCTTAACTGTAACTCCTGCGCAAGCTAACAAGACAATTGTTGTTTGGGCAGATGAAACACGTGGACCAAACTTGGTCAAGACTCTTGCAGCTAAGAGCGACTGGGTAGCTGGTCACACAGTAACCGTCAAGTCATTCGCAAACTTTGATGCGTTAAAGGATGCAATTGATAAGGCAACTGCAACCACTGGTCCAGATATCGTGGTTGGTGCAAATGACTGGGTTGCAACACTTGCTAAGAACGGCAAGCTTGCTCCACTTACTCTTACTGCATCACAGCGTGCCCGTTTTTCAGCATCACAGTTCTATGATCTTTCATACCGCAAGAAGTTGTATGGAATTCCTGTTGATGTAAACAACGTCGCAATGATTTACAACACCAAGCTAGTAACTTCCGCGCCAAAGACCTTTGGTGACATGGTTGATTACTACAAGGCAAACCGCACTTCAAAGAATCTGAAGGCAGGTCTATGCGTTGCAGGTGGCGGAATGTCATGGGGAGCTCACTCAGTATTTTCAGCTCTAGGTGCAGATGCCTACTACTTCAATTCAAATGGATCTATCAACAAGTCACGTTCATTTAATCCAAATGAGTTTGGACGTAACGTCAAGCAGTTCCTAATGGATGGAAAGAAGAGCAATGGTTTCTTCCCAGCTACAGATACCGGATGTAAGGACAACTTCCTTGCCGGAACTGTTCCATTCGCAATTATTGGAAACTGGGAGTGGGAAGATTACAAAGCCAAGGGATTCACAATGAATCTAATGCCTGTTCCAGGTGTTAAGGCTGGTAATCCAGGCAATGCTTTCGGATCAGTTTCCGGAGCTTTGCTAACAACATTCGCAGCATCTAACGGAGTTGAAGCCGCTGCCAAGTCACTTCTAGTTGACTTCTTTGGTTCAACCGCAGGACAGGTTGCTTATCAGAAGTTTGAGAAGCGTCCACCAGCTGAAAAGGGTGCAGCTAATGATGCAACTGTTACAGATGGCCAGAAGGGCTTTGGCGCATCAGCTGCAGCTGCAAGCATTCCTCAGGTCGGAGCAATTTTGAATGGTGCATCAGGTAGCAAGAGCTACTGGGATTCAGCACCTGCTTACTGGACCGCAGTACTTGTCGATGGCAAGGATGCAGTCGTAGAAGCTAAGAAATTGGCTGCGATCTGGCGCACCAACCTCAGAGGAGCTGCAAGCGACATCTAGTCGTTGGTAGTTCTGGGAGGTTTTCCAGATTAGAGCGAACTGACGTGGTTTATCCAAACCACGTCAGTTCCTTTTATAGTTTCATTAACATCAATTGAAATAGGTGAGCAAAGTGTTGTCGGGATTGATACGAGGCAAAGTAGCGCTCTATATAAAGATCGCGCTGGTTGCTTTATCTTCCGCTGTTTTGTTGACCCTAAGTCAGAGCGCTTTTGCCAAAGGCGAGTATGTAATAGCAGGATTTCTCTTTATCGTAATTATTCTCATTAACTATACCTACTTTAGTAAGAGAACAGTTCCATTAAAGTTTTTTCTACCGGGCATAATTCTTTTAGTTGCCTTTGTTTTAACTCCAATTCTCTACACCCTTGTTATGTCCACCTACAATTACAAGACGGGCAATTACATAAGCAAAGAGGAAGCACTGGGACGCATTCAAGCTCTTGCTTTAGAGCCTGATGAGAATGGAACGGCCTTTGATATTGTCGTCGGCGAATATGCGCAGCAGCCAGCCATCCTTGTCTCAGATATAACCAACAATCTCTACTTCATCTCCACAAAAGAGGCCAAGACAGTTCTTGACAGGGGAGCGCTAGAAATCGATGAAAATGGCGTGGCTCAATCTGTAGAGGGCTTTACCGCATTAGCTGCAGGAGAGGTCTCTGCCAGCGAGGCAGCCAAACAACGATATTTCTACGATGGCACATACTTCATAACAGTTGAGAATTTGAATGTTGGAGCGGTGTTCAGGCAATCCCTAGAGTATCTGCCTGAGCAGGATGTATTTCGGAGTTTGATAACCGGTGATATCTATCGAGATAACAACAATGGAAATTACGTCAATGAAAATGATAAAGCTGACTTCCTAGAGCCAGGATGGCGGGATCCCAGCTGGTTTACCAATTACATTCGACTTTTCAATGATGAGCGGGTGAGAGACCCTCTCATTTCAGTATTTATCTGGACCGTAGTGTTTGCCACTTTGACGGTATTAACTCAATTCGCCTTTGGTCTGTTGCTGGCCTTGGCATTAAATAAGCCGATTCGCGGTCGCCGTATCTATCGCTCTATTTTGGTGTTGCCCTACGCCATGCCAAGCGTCATGTCGATTTTGATCTGGGGCGGAATGTTTAACACCGAGTTTGGCGCGATTAATGAAATTTTGGGTCGAGATATCGCATGGTTCCAAGATCCGACATTTGCTCGAGTCGCGGTTATATTGGTAAATCTCTGGCTGGGCTTTCCCTATTTCTATTTAGTTTCAAGTGGTTCTTTGCAGGCTATTCCAAGTGAACTACTTGAGGCAGCTGCAATCGATGGGGCTAATCCAAGACAAATCTTCCGAAAAGTCACTCTGCCGCTATTACTTCAGATTCTCTCCCCATTGTTGATCGCATCCTTTGCCTTTAACTTTAACAATTTCAATCTGATTTACTTGCTAACTGGCGGTGGCCCACGCAATCAATTAGATGGAGAGATCGCCGGATCTACCGACATATTGATTAGCTATACCTACCAAATAGCTTTTGGCAATAATCTGCAGGATTTAGGTCTAGCTAGCGCTATTTCAGTACTTATATTCTTCCTAGTAGCTTCAATCTCGCTGTATGGCGTACGCAAATCAAAGGTTTTGGAGAGTTTCTCATGACCCGTTGGCTCAAAGAGAATCTATGGCGTCACATCACCGGCGTTGTAATGTGTTTGTTCGCATTATTCCCATTGTATTTAGTGGTGCTTTCATCCTTTAATGAATCTGGAAGCCTTCAGGTCACTTCGTTCCTGCCGAGAGATATATCTTTTGCAAACTACAAAGTGCTTTTCAACGATGAACGCATTCCTTACTTAACATGGATGAAGAACTCTCTGATGATTTCTGGATTTGTCGCAATCGCTTCAGTGATTATTGGTGCTGCATCAGCATTCGCCTTTAGCCGTCTGCGTTTTCAAGGAAAGAAGTTTGGTATCCAGTTACTGCTATTGATTCAAATGTTCCCAGCTATCTTGGCGCTATCTGCGCTGTATGTGATTATGGAGCGGGTTTACAAATTTGCACCGGGCCTGGGAATCGGTACCCAAATGGGCTTGATATTGGTTTATCTCGGTGGAGCTATGGGTGTGAATATTTGGCTTCTAAAGGGCTTTGTGGACTCAATTCCAGCTGAGCTTGATGAAGCAGCAAAGATTGATGGCGCTAGCGCCATGCAGACTTATTGGCAGATATTTGTTCCTTTAGCAGCACCGGTTTTGGCTGTCGTATCCCTGCTTAGCTTTATCGGCACCTTCAATGAGTTTATTTTGGCCCGACTGTTCCTTATTGAGGTTGAATCCCGCACCGTGGCGGTTGGTCTACAGCAGTTTATCGGCGGGCAATTCTCCGAGAACTGGGGACCATTTGCAGCAGGATCAATAATCGCATCAATACCAATTGTGATTATTTTCCTTAGCCTTCAGAAGTACATTGTTAGCGGATTAACCGCAGGCTCTGTAAAAGGTTAATGAAAACCGCAACCCGCTTAATTGCCTCTGCCGTCGTTGCTGCATTTCTACTATCTAGCCAAAGCGCTGATGCCAATCAAGCTGTCGATGTAAAGAGAACTGGTTTAGATAAAGAGGTTATTTACTTTGTTATGCCGGATCGTTATCGAAATGGTGACACCAGCAATGACAATTTGCCAGGGTTTAATCCAACCCATACCGCCTTCTTTCATGGTGGAGATTTGAAAGGGCTTACCGGAAACTGTGTAGATGATGATGGTTTGGTTCGACTTAAGAAACTAGGCTTTACCGCCATCTGGCTGACTCCACTTGTAGTTCAGCAACCTCCAACTGAAGGCGGCGCGG
>RFSC01000061.1 GCA_009924185.1 Actinomycetota bacterium | reverse complement strand
TGCGCTGGGATTTAGCACTGGTGCGCGCCCGGAGCCTACTTTGGATGAGGCCCGTGCTGAATTGGCGGCTGCGGTGAGCAGGGTGATACATAATCTTTTTGCTGATCGATATGGACCATTGGTGGGCACGATTACTGAGCCAACAGTCAATGAGTTTTTAAAAGGTTTTGAAGCGAATTTGAAACGCGCAAAAGGTGATGTGACATTGGTAGCGCAGGAGTTGTTGGATCGGGCGATGCCGCCGAGATCGCGGCGTAGAAAGTAATTATTTTTTTGCAGCTTTAGTAGCTGGGTGAATTACAAAAAGCGGCAGGTTTTTAGTTTTTCTATTTTTGAGTGCGGCCATTCGATCATCGCAGAGCTTTGCTAATTGGTCGTAAGCCTTTTGATTCATCATTGCGATTAACTCTTGTTTATTTGAAAGGTATACGGGCTGTGCACCGTTGTGGGCCTCGGTGTTGGAGGAGCAGTACCAATCCATATCGACACCACCTTCGCCCCAGGCTTCTCGGGTGTACTCCCCGATTACGATGACTTGATACTGGGTGTCACCAATCTCGCGTTTTTCCCAGGAGCGGCGCATCGGTAGCTGCCAGCAGATATCAGGTTTGGTTTCGATGAAGTGTTTGTTTTCTTTGATGGCCAGGTGGTGGAGAGCGCAGCCAAAGTATTTGCTGTCAAAATCTTTTTGATTGAAGAAGATGCAGGTTTTGTTTACCTTTTTGGTTTTGCGATCTTTATCTAGGCCAAGTTCGGTGATAGAAAACTTTTTACCTTGGTGTGCGATGTGGTAGTTCTGCCACAAATCTTTAGTGAGTTTTTTGGCCGCCTTGGTAACCCGGGCTTCATCCTCTTTTGAGAAGTAATAAGCGCCATCGCTGCAGCAGCCATTGTCGGCAAACTCTTTATCGATGCCTTGGCAGCCGTTGCCGAAGATGCAGTTCCAATAAGAGGTGAGCCAGGTTAGATCGCATTTGAAAATCTCTTGGGGATTTTCCGGGTTAGGAAACTCAACCCATTCGCGTGGGAAGGTGGTCGCGATCTCGGTCATAGCGGTAAAGGGTACGGGTAGCCTTGTCTTATGGCTAATTCCTTAAGTTTGGTAAGGATTTACTCCAGAAGAAACTGCCATCTTTGTGATGTGGCAAAAGAGGTTGTGGAGTCAGCAAAGAGTGAAGTGGATTTTGATTTAGAGATTGTTTTTATTGATGGTGATGCTGAGTTAGAAAAGCTTTATGGTGAAGAGGTTCCGGTCACAATGATTAATGGCAAACGCCATGATTACTTTAGAGTGGATCGAGCGAGATTTATCGCGGCAGTACTTCATCCGCATCAATAATGCGGTAGGAGTAACCCTGCTCTGCTAAGAAGCGTTGGCGATTTTGGGCGAAATCTTGATCGATGGTGTCTCTAGCAACTACTGAGTAAAAACGTGCGCCGCGACCATCTGCTTTTGGTCTAAGGACTCGGCCCAATCTTTGCGCCTCTTCTTGTCTGGAGCCGAAGGTGCCGGAGACTTGGATTGCAATTGATGCTTCAGGTAAATCAATAGAGAAGTTGGCGACTTTGGATACGACCAGGCATTTGAGTTCGCCAGTGCGGAACTTGGCGAATAACTCTTCACGCTCTTTGATTGGGGTGTCACCTTTAACAATTGGTACACCAAGATCTGCTGCGATCTCATCGATTTGAGAGATGTATTGACCGATGATCAGAGTTTGATCATCTGCGTGTTGTTTAGCAAGGGCTAGGACCACATTCTTTTTTGTAGCGGTGGTGGCACAAGAGCGGTACTTCTCTTCTTGCTCTGCGGTGGCGTAGGTAAGGCGTTCGTGATCGGTAAGGGTTACGCGGACCTCAACACAATCAGCTGGTGCGATGTAGCCCTGGGCCTCGATCTCTTTCCAGGGAACATCAAAACGTTTTGGTCCAATGAGAGAGAAAACCTCGCCCTCCATGCCATCTTCGCGCACCAAGGTGGCGGTTAGGCCGAGGCGGCGGCGGGATTGAATATCAGCGGTAAATCTAAAGATTGGCGCGGGTAATAGATGTACCTCGTCATAAATGATCAGGCCCCAATCATGGGAATCAAATAGATCAAGGTGGGCGTAGACGCCTTTTTTGCGGGTGGTCATTACTTGATAGGTAGCGATGGTGACGGGACGAATCTCTTTTTTGGATCCGGAGTATTCGCCTATCTCATCTTCATTAAGTGAGGTGCGCTTTAGTAATTCGTCGCGCCATTGACGGGCGGCAACGGTGTTTGTAACCAAGATAAGTGTTGTGGCTTGGGCATGTGCCATTGCTGCGGCACCAACTAAAGTTTTTCCAGCGCCGCAAGGTAGAACTACAACACCTGAGCCACCATGCCAAAAACCTTCTGCAGCCAATCTTTGGTAATCGCGAAGTTTCCAACCATCTTCATTAAGCGCAATCGCGTGTGCTTGGCCATCTACATAACCTGCCTTCGGCGGGCCAACCAAGTCTTAGGAGTGCTTGCTTTAGATGTCCGCGTTGGCTGGGATGAACGGTGACGGTTTCATCGTCAACCTTTGCGCCAAGTAATGGTGCAACTTTTTTGGCACGCATAACTTCGGCCAAGACCGCTTGATCGGTAGAGATGAGAATCAGTCCGTGAACTGGATGTGATTCCAAACGCAGACGACCGTATCGTCCCATGGTTTCGGCGATATCGAGAAGCAGCGCATGTGGAACTGCGTAACGTGAGAATTTAAGGAGTGTGTCGATGACCTGCTCGGCGTCGTGACCTGAGGCGCGGGCGTTCCATAAACCAAGTGAGGTTAAGCGATAGGTGTGGATGTGTTCGGGGGATTTTTCTAATTCAGCAAATGGTGCGATAGCGCGACGACATTCAGTAGAGAGTGGATGATCAATATCTAGTAAAAGTGTTTTATCACTTTGAACAATTAATGGTCCGTCGCTCATGCCAGTATCTCTTTGGTTAGGGCGGCAAGAAGTGCTGCGCGGGGCGCTAAATATGAGGCCAGGATGTGTTCGTGGGTGGCGTGGGCGCCGTTTCCTACCGCTCCTAGACCATCAAGCACCTGGGTGTGAATTCCTGCGAAGTTGCCATCGCTGGCACCGCCGACGCTGGCAGAGCCAAGTGGTGGTTGGCCTAATTGTTTGGCGACCGCTTCACTTTTTTCATAAAGGGATTGTGTGGATTTGGTTTCTAGTGGTGGACGGTTGATGCCGCCGGTAACTTCAATCTTGGCTTCGGGATGAATTGGTTTTAGATTGTTGATTGCTTCTTGAACTCTTTGCATCTCAGATAATTTAAATGAACGACAATCAACATCAAGGCTGGCAAGTGACGGAACGGTGTTGGTAGTGGTTCCAGAGCTCATAACAGTTGGTACAACCGTGGTGCCGTGTTCTTTATTTCCAAGAGTCATCAAGGTATTAACAATCGCGGCGATTTCAACGGTGGCGTTGATGCCTTTCTCAGGTTCGAGGCCGGCATGAGCGGCGCGACCATGAATGGTGATCTTGTACATCGAGGTACCTTTGCGACCAATTTTTACTTTGCCATCGATGGCTGACTCTAAAACTAAAACCGCTTTAGCTTGCTTGCTAACTTTTTCAATTAACTCTCGTGAGGTTGCAGAGCCGGTCTCTTCATCGGTGGTTGCGATAAGTGCAACTTTGTTTAGATCAAGATCCTTCATGGCATATAGCGCTTGGATGAATCCAGCTTTCATGTCATAGATACCGGGGCCGCGCACAACATCGCCTTCAACCTGCCAAAGTGGAGTGAATGATCCGATTGGCCAAACCGTGTCGAGGTGTGCGAGTAAAACAACTTGTGGATTTTTGGAGCCTAACCAATAAACCGGACGACCTCTTTCATCCAAGATTTCAGCTTTGCTGCCGATTAAGCGCTGGGTAATTTCATTCGCGGTGTTAACAACTTTGATACAGGCCGCTAAATCATCGGTGGGACTTTCCACTTCGACGAGCGTCTTTAGGTCTTGCAACATCTGCGCGCTCATGGGGTAAGTCTGCCGTAATCGGTAATCATGCGGTGGTGACCCCGGTAATTCGGGCTATTTTGAAGGGGGTTACCGCGTTGGTGGCATGGTCTTTGGCAACCAGGGTGCCAAGTGAAATCGAGAGCGGATCGATGATGCGCAGCGATACCCCGCCATTGGCATCGGCGTAACCGATACGAAGTGAGACACCTTTACCAAGGTACTCATTTAATAAATCCATAGTTTCATTTGCGGTGGTGCGGGGGATTTCACCGACTGGCTTTTTCTTTGCGGCGCGCTCGCCGGTGCGCAAAGTGCGAAGCGCTGCGGTCAACATTTGTTC
>RFSC01000007.1 GCA_009924185.1 Actinomycetota bacterium | reverse complement strand
CTTTTCCACTAACTCCTCAAGTGTGATTATGGTTCCGGCCCGCTTGGAAAGTTTTAGCTCTTGGCCGCCCTCCATAATCTTTACAAGTTGGCCAATCAATACATGAATATTGAACTCTGGATCATCGCCAGCACATGCTGCGGTTGCTTTTAGTCGCCCTACATAACCATGATGATCAGCGCCCAGCATATAAATACAGATATCAAAACCACGGTTTCGTTTATCGATGTAATAGGCGGTATCTGAGGCAAAGTAGGTAAGTTCGCCACCAGATTTAATCAACACCCGATCCTTATCATCACCAAAATCAGTGGTGCGCAACCAGGTCGCTCCTTCAGATTCAAATACATGACCCTGAGTTTTGAGGGTTTCCAACGCCTTGTCTAAAGCTTTGCCAGAGTGCAGTGAACGCTCTGAGAACCAAACATCAAAATGAGTTCCAAAATTATCTAGAACATCTTTTTGTTGTTGCAGTTGGAGGGCGTAACCGGCTTCGCGGAATGCCGCAATACCCTCTGACTCTTCTAGATTTACATACTCGGGATGTTGAGCAACAATCAATTTAGCTAAATCATTTATGTATTCACCTTGATAGCCATCTTCTGGTCGAGCTTCGCCACGGGCAGCAGCTCGCAATGATGCGCCAAACAAATCCATTTGGGTGCCGCGATCATTAATGTAAAACTCTCGAATTACCTCGGCTCCGCCGGCGGACAGAACACTGCCGAGCGCATCGCCTACAGCAGCCCATCGAGTATGGCCAAGGTGCAGCGGTCCGGTTGGATTTGCGCTAATGAACTCGAGGTTGATTTTCTTTCCAGCTAATACTTTTACCCGACCAAAGCTTTCTTTTTCATTAAGAATTGCTGTGACAACCGCGCCTTGACTACTTTTCGCCAAAGTTAAATTAATAAACCCAGGGCCAGCAATATCGATTTTTTCAATCATGGAGTTGGAGGTCAGGCCCTTGGCAATTAAATCTGCAATTTCCCGCGGTGGTTTTCCAGCTGGTTTAGCCAGCGCTAAAGCAATCGAGGATGCGTAATCCCCGTGATCGCGATTTTTTGGACGTTCTAAGACAATCTCTTTAACAGCGTTTAACTCCAGAACCTCTGCTGGCAACTCGCCCTTTGTAACAAGCTCCGATACCAGTTCAGAAATTGCCCGGCTTAAATCACCATAGGGCTCAGATGATCCGCTCACCTGTGATTGGCCCTCTGATTGAGCTGGAGTTTGATTTGCTGACACCTAGGCAAGGTTACCGACCCAGCCAGGCTTCATGTCGCACTTAAGGGAGTTGGCTAATTTTTTCTCTCAGCCTTTTGCGGGTATCCTTCCCATCCAACTCTTGCGGGAGTGGTGAAATGGCAGACACGCAGGTCTTAGGAACCTGTGCTTCGGCGTGTGGGTTCAAGTCCCACCTCCCGCACCAGCTTTTCATCTTTGTTAATTTATAACTGAAATCTCACGGTTTGTTCATGGATATTTGATTTACTGAAGCATAGATTTATCGCATGACAACGAGGTCATCTAGTACTGCTGTGCCTAATTTGGAATCTCCACTTGCAACCGCGCTCTCGCAATTAAGGAGAGCGATTGATCAGTTAAATCTCTCTGAAAATGATTGGAATACCCTCTCAACTCCCCGTCGGGTTTTGGAGGTTGCTGTTCCATTACGTCGCGATGATGGCCGAGTTGAGATGTATAAGGGATATCGAGTCCAATACTCAACCACGCGAGGCCCGGCAAAGGGTGGAGTCAGATTTCATCAAGATATAGATCTAGATGAAACCGTTGCCTTGGCGATGTTGATGACCTGGAAATGCGCCTTAACAAATCTTCCATATGGTGGCGCAAAAGGTGGCGTTGCAGTAAATCCTCACACCCTTTCAATAACAGAGAATGAAAGATTAACCCGTCGATATACCTCTGAAATTTTGCCGCTTATCGGACCAGAGCGAGATATTCCGGCACCTGATGTTGGAACTGATGAACGCAACATGGCATGGATGATGGATACCTACTCTGTAAATGCGGGGTATTCGGTTCCAGGTGTTGTTACCGGCAAGCCAATCGTTTTGGGCGGATCTTTAGGAAGAACCTCCGCGACAGGTGATGGTGTCGCAATCGCGGTTCGTGAAGCGCTAAAGATAAAAGGAATTAATCCAGAAGGTGCAACAGTTGCAATCCAGGGTTTTGGAAAAGTTGGATATTGGGCAGCGGTGGCACTAGAGAACATGGGGCTTAAAGTCGTTGCGGTTAGTGATGTTAAAGGTGGCGTTACCGGTTTCAACAAGATCTCTGATTTACATCGATACGCACAAGAAAATGGAACATTAATTGGAGCTCCCGGAACTGAATCAATAACAAATACTGAGCTACTTCATCTTCCGGTTGATGTACTCGTGCCCGCCGCTCTAGCTGATGCAATAACAGAATCCTCTGCAGTTGGAATCAGGGCGAAAATCGTTGTGGAAGGCGCAAATGCTCCAACTACACCCGGTGGAGATGCAATCTTGAATGACAAAGGGGTTTTGGTTGTGCCCGATATCTTGGCAAACTCAGGCGGTGTAATCGTCTCCTACTTTGAATGGGTGCAAGACAAACAAAATTATTTTTGGAGCGCTGACGAGGTTAAAGAGAATTTGAACTCTATTTTGATGCGCTCGATAACTGAGGTCGCAGAGCACTCGGCTGCACACCAGGTCAACTGGCGAGAATCTGCCAACATGATCGGGGTTAGCAGGGTGGCACAGGCCCACCGGCTACGTGGTCTCTATCCATGATCTAGCCACCTTAAGCTCGAGGCGCTGCCTGGCTTAGGGCCATCACCCCATTTTCAACTCCCGCTTAATCATGGGAAGATTCCCGCCCCTTCTGGTGCTATTCAATGGTGCGGTTGGGTTGCGCAGTTAAAGCCTGCCAAATAAAAGTTATTGATGATTAGGAGCTAGAAAGTGGCCGATAAGAAGTTTTTATCCTGGGTTGGTTTTAAAGGCGAAGAAGAGGCCGAGAAACCAAATCTTGCTGCCGGCTCTGCAGCGCTCGAGCGAATTCGCGAACTCGAGTCACAGTTAAATGATCTGCGCTCTCGTCGTGACATCACCTCTCTATCTAAAGAAGAGTTTGAAATCCTGGCAACTGAAACCGCCATGTCGATTATTCGTACCGCACAACAACGCGAGGCAAAAGCCAACGCAAGCGCTGAAAGGCTTTTATCTGAGAGCAAAAAGCAGGCAACCAGCGCAATTGAAATTGCTGAGGCAAAAGCTAAATCCACTTTGGCGCAGGCTGAATCACGGGGCCGCAAATATTTGGAGGCTGCAGAAAATGATGCGTCAGATATTCTCTCAAAAGCGGAATCTGAGGCAGAGGATTTAATCAACTCCAAAAAACGCGAGGGTTCACAGATCACCTCAAATGCAAAGCGAGAAGCTGAGCGTCTGGTTGTCTCTGCCACCACTGAGGTATCGGAGTATCGCACCTGGCTAGCTGGCGTAATCTCAGAGGCGGAGCGGCTCTATCGAATTCAAACCCAATCCTTGGATGCTGCTGAAAACGCCATCTCTCAATCTCGAGCTCGCCTGGAAACAGCTTTCAATAGATTGGCAGAGCTGCAAAAGCAGGTTGTTAGCGCTATCGCTGCAGATGGAACTCCTACTGGTGATGCCAAGCTAGCGGCCCGAGTTGCGCAGGCACAGCAGAACGTAACTGAAGAAATCCAAAACAAGAGTTCTGGTGCAAAACCCTCCACTTCAAAAGGCTCTGTTAAGAAGAGCATGAAAAACACACCGAAAAAAGCTAAAAGTAAAGCCAAGAAAACAACTGCGAAATCTCGGTGATGTCTAGCTCCACAAACCGCTACATACATTCAGTAGATGGATTACGAGCGGTTGCGGTCATTGCCGTTCTGCTTTATCACCTGGGCATAGATTGGATTCCAGGCGGATTTCTCGGCGTTGATTTATTTTTTGTAATCTCTGGATATGTAATCACCGGATTAATTCTGGAATCAATCGCCCGCTCTGGAACTTTGGATCTAAGAGCCTTTTATCTAAGTCGAGTTCGCCGGTTGCTGCCAGCACTAATTGCGATGCTGGTTTTTACAACACTTTACATCGGCGTGTACGCGCCAGAAACTGTCAGACGTTTCATCTCGGATATTCCATATGTTTTGAGTGGAACCATGAACTGGGCTCTTGTGGCTCGGGAGCAGGATTACTTTGAAAGTATTGGTAGGCCACCACTATTACAACACACCTGGTCTCTGGCGGTTGAGGCGCAGTTTTATTTTATTTGGCCATTGGTCTTGCTCTTTGTTCTGCGTTATTTTGGCAAAAAAAATATCTCCTTCGCAGCTCTGGCTATTGCGCTGGCTTCGGGCGTTGCCTTGTTTGCATATTCAATCCGAATCGATACTCAGGAATCAGCAATTAGCCATGTTTACTTTGGAACCGATACCCACTCGATTGGATTGTTCTTAGGTTCTGCTTTAGCGGTTAGTTGGAAACCGCAGAATCTGACCAAGGAAATCTCAAAACGGGCGCAGGATTTTGTTGATCTGATTGGAGTCTTTGGTTTTCTGGGGTTGCTCGCCACTTTCCTTTTTATTAATGAAAGTGATCCAACGCTTTATCGAATCGCTTTTCCGCTGGCTGCGATATTTGGTTGCTTTACCTTGATTTCAGTAGTTCATCCCGCTTCACGTTTTGCGCCCTTGCTTAGCACCAGAGTCTTGATCTGGATTGGAGAGCGCTCCTATGGCATCTATCTGTGGCATTGGATTGTTTTCCAACTCACTAGACCCTCAATAGATTTAGTTGGCGATGATTGGGCCTTGTACGCACTTCGGGTTTTGATCGTATTCGCCCTGGCGGATATCTCTCTTCGCTACATCGAAATTCCAGTTCGTCGCGGTTACTTTGAACTCTGGTTCCGCGGCATGAAGTATCGAACCAAATCAGTCCGGCTGCGGCAAAAACTATTTGCATCTGCAGCTGTGGTCATAACACTCTTCGCTACTTCAATTGTCTCCATCAACGCGATGAAGAAAGCTGATGAGATTGTTGCAGCAGAACAAGCTGCGGTTGTGGCTGAAGATGGCGTTGATCAAGTAATCACCGATGCGGATACCCCTGGATTATGGGTAACAGGTGACTCAGTAATTCTCGGAATCCGTAATGTCTTGGCTAAGTACGAGCGGATTGAGTTGATTAACGCCCGGGTGGGGCGTCAAATTAATGAGCTGATTGAGGTAACTCAGACCGATCAACAGTTTGTTGCTAACTCTCCTGTTGTTTTAAACCTAGGCAACAACAACCGGCTAGTCGAATCAGATGTAATTGCACTGATGGAGATTGTGCGAAATCAGCCAAAAATCATCGTGGTTAATACAGCTGTGCCACGTGGTTGGAAGGATGAGAACAATCAAATCATTAGCTCTGTTGTTGCGCGGTACCCAAACACCATCTTGGTGGATTGGGATCGCATCTCTGCGAATCATCCCGAGTACTTTGCCACCGATGGTGTTCACCTAAATCCGCCCGGAGTAAATGCCTATGTGGCGGCTATTCGCGAGGTATTGAATCAATAAAAAAACCGCCCCGGAATTCGAGGCGGTTAATTTAATCTAATTTAATTAAAGGTTTTAACTAAAGGTTATTGAAACTTACCCTTCAGAGAGAACTTCTTTGCATCAACCTTGGTGCCATCGGAGTAAACCGATTGCAATAGGAACTGAGTTCCGCCCTCATCGCCTACCTTGGCGATCTCATATGAAAGCTGATCTGCTGCAACTGTGGTGACTTCGGTGAAATCAACCGCATTGTAAGAAACTGAGATTAGATAACCGGTTAGTCCCTCTGTAGCAGATGGGGCCTTCCAGCGCAGAGTTACACCTTCGCTGCCATTTGCGATAGCAACAAAGCTTTGTGGTGCTTCATAAGCAGAGAGCGCTGGCTCTTCGCTTGCACTTTCAGATGGTTCTGCAGTTGGTTCTTCAGAGACTGATTCTGATGCGGTTGGAGTAGGAGTTGCGCCCTCATCATCTGAAGAGTTTGTTAAAGCGAAAATAGCTAGCAGAACTACGCCAGCGATAACCAAGAACAAAACATTGCTGGAGCTCTTTTTTGCTGGAGCTGCAGGTGTAGAGCTCTTCGCTGGTGCTGGTGTACTAGTTACAGCTGCGGTATTACGAGAAGGAACTGGTGGAATAACAATCTTTGCAGCATCAACCTTTGCGCTCGCACTCTTTTTGGCCGCAACTTTTTTCGCTGCTGGCTTTTTTGCTGCAGCTTTTTTGATCGGACGCTTTGCGGTTTTCTTAACAGCTTTCTTGGCGGTTTTCTTTACCGCTTTCTTGCCCGACTTGCTGGCCGCTTTCTTTGCTGGGCGCTTTGCAGCCGCCTTCTTAACCGGGCGCTTTGCAGAAGCTTTCTTCTTTGCTGCCACAACTACTCCTTCGACGTGATTTCGCTGCTTTGCCTAATTTTGCAAGGCAGATTCAATGGCATAAGCCTACCTGCGCAATTTAGAAGTGGATGCCTTTAAAGGCCGATAAAGGGTTGAATTTTCGGGGCGATTTCACGCAACGCCTTGCCGCGATGGCTGATCTCATCCTTCTGTTCCGGCGTCATCTGCGCAGTTGTTATGGAAAATCCATCTGGTTGGAATATCGGGTCATACCCAAAGCCGAACTCACCTTCAGGCTTAAATCGAACAACGCCCTGCAGCTCTCCCCTAACGGTCAGGCTTCTGTGATCCGGCAAAGCTAGTGCGATAACGCAGACAAACTGTGCTCCGCGTCCTTCTACCGGAACATCCTGCAATTCAAATAGGACCTTCTCTATGTTGGCGGCATCATCACCATGTTTTCCGGCCCAGCGCGCAGAAAAAACCCCAGGTGCGCCATTTAAGGCATCGATAGCAATTCCACTGTCATCTGCCAATGCCGGCAATCCAGTTAGGGTGGCGATAGTTGTCGCCTTCAGCAGAGCATTCTCCTCAAAGGTCACACCAGTTTCCTCAACATCAGCTAAATCAAATTCAGCTACAGAACGAAGTTGCAGATTCGGAGCATGTTCAACCAATAATCTTTTTAGCTCTGCAATCTTTCCCTGATTGCGAGTGGCAACTACAAGTTCATTCATAGAAAGGATTTCAAAAAAGGATTTAGCGGGCTAACGCTGCTCTTTGTAGCTCAGCGAGTTGTAGACAGCCTTTGGATCCCAAATCTAGGAGCTGATTCAAAAGCTCTCGGTCAAAAGGTTTTCCTTCTGCGGTTCCTTGAACCTCGACAAACTCGCCTCCGCCGGTGCAAACGATATTCATATCGGTTTCGGCTGAGACATCCTCTTCATAGCAAAGATCAAGCATTGGAGTTCCGTTAATAATTCCAACGCTAACTGCAGCAACTGAGTCTGAAAGCGGTGATTTTCCAGCTATATGCCCCTGCTTTGTGGCCCAAGTAATTGCATCACTTAATGCAACATATGCACCAGTAATTGCTGCGGTGCGGGTTCCACCATCAGCCTGCAAAACATCGCAATCTAAAACAATGGTGTTCTCGCCTAATGCCTTCATATCAACGATGGAGCGTAGCGAGCGTCCGATTAAGCGGGAGATTTCCTGAGTACGCCCACCTAGCTTTCCCTTCACGCTCTCGCGATCAGAGCGGGTGTGGGTTGCGCGCGGCAACATGGAGTACTCCGATGTCACCCAACCCTTTCCTGAACCCACCAACCATCGGGGAACCCCTGGAGTAAAGGAGGCAACACACAAAACCCGTGTGTTTCCAAAGGAAACTAGCACCGAGCCCTCTGCCTGATTTAACCAGCCTCTTTCAAATTTAATCTCTCTTAACTGGTTTGCGCTCCTGCCATCAATACGGCCAGACAAGTTATGAGATGTTGAGTTATCGCTTGCTGACACTGGCGCTCTCTTTCATTGGAGAATTGAGAATTACAAAGTTGATTCTCAAAGTTTACCTTTAACAAAGTTGACCTCAGGGCCGAGGAACCTTCTTGCCAAGTTGGCAAAATTTTCTGGATCGCCACTCGAGATAAATTGATGTGTAGCTGGAGTGGATTCAGAGCGCAACAAATTGTTTTGCACCAAGACACGGTAAAGATCTTTTGCTGTCTCCTCAGCGCTGGAAACTAGCGTTACATCGTTACCCATGACATAAGAGATGACACCGGTTAGTAAGGGGTAATGTGTACAGCCCAAAACCAAGGTATCAATTTCAGCCTTCTTGAGAGGTTGAAAATAACCTTCTGCTGCAGCGGTAACCGCAGCTCCGGATGTCTCTCCCCGTTCTACAAAATTAACAAAATCAGGACAGGCCACTGTTGTTAAATTCAAATGCGGGGCTGCGGCGAAGGCGTCGTTATAGGCCTGCGAATCAATTGTGGTTTGAGTACCAATGACGCCGATCTTTCCGCTCTTGGTGGCTGAAACTGCGCGGCGCACCGCCGGCTGGATAACCTCAATCACCGGAATCGAGTACCTCTCGCGGGCATCACGAAGCATCGCAGCGCTAGCGGTATTGCATGCGATAACAATCGCCTTGACCCCAGCGCTGACAAGTGAGTCCATAATCTCTAGCGCAAAGGAGCGCACCTCTGCCAAGGGACGCGGGCCATATGGTCCACGGGCGGTGTCGCCAAAATAGATCGTGGATTCATTGGGTAGCTGATCAATAATGGCTCTGGCTACGGTCAATCCGCCTAGCCCAGAATCAAATATGCCTATCGGTTGATTGGCTTGATTTGATGGGTTTACTGCGCTCGAGGACACGGGTTGAAGTGTAAAGCCCCGCAAAACTGTGGCCTGGCTCATTATTATCGAAGGTTTCTATGTCCGATTTGCCCCGAAAAGTCATAGAAAAAATAAAGATTTCTTAAGAAATGCCGTGATTTCGGCTTGAACAACTCATGAGTAAGGAGCACCCTTTTCCTAATTGCTTTGACCGAGGCTTCATATGGGCCTACGGAAGAGGTGATCGCTTAGCCCTAAATGGGCCGAGCAGACCAGGCTCGAATAAACCCGAGCGAACCTAATAGCCCACGGAGGCCATTTTGCTTCAGTTATCAGCAACAGAGTGGAGCGTTGTATACAACATCCTTTCTTTCGGACTTGTATCAATGCTCGCTACAACTGTTTACACCCTTGTTTCACAGCACCGCGTTCTTCCTAAGTACCGCAACGCGCTTGTGCTTTCTTCAATGGTTACATTCATTGCCGGTTACCACTACCTACGTATCTTTGATTCATTCAAAGATGCAACTGCGGAAGGTACCTTTAATGTTGCAACCGATATCAACGCTAGCTCACTAGCTTTCAATGAGGGATACCGTTACGTTGACTGGATTCTTACAGTTCCATTGCTTCTTGTTGAGGTAATTGCAGTTCTTGCACTTGCTAAGGAAGCTTCCAAGTCATTAATCATGCGTCTTGTTCCTGCATCAGCAGCAATGATCGCACTTGGCTATCCTGGAGAAACCTCTTCAGATCAGGGTGAGAAGATTATGTGGGGCGTTCTCTCCACAATTCCATTCCTATACATCCTCTACGTACTATTCGTAGAGCTAGGCAAGTCACTTGATCGTCAGCCAGAAGGTGTTGCAGCAACCATCGGTCGCCTACGTCTTCTACTTATCGCATCATGGGGCGTATACCCAATCGCGTATCTACTTCCAATCATCGATGCAGATGGAGCAGCAAGCTCAGGTGCATTCGTTGGACGTCAAGTTGGTTACACCATCGCAGACGTTGTTGCGAAGTGCGTATGGGGTCTAACAATTCTAAAGATCGCTCGCATGAAGTCCATTGCAGAAGGCATGAAGGACGATCACTAAGAAGCAATACGCAAGAATCAGTAAGTAGTAGTAAGGCAGGGCTCGGGAAACCGGGCCCTGTTTTTATTTGTGCGAGATTAACGGTTTTACTTAACTTCCAGCGCCTCCAACAATGATTGCTGTAGCCATCCAATCCAGGAGTAAACAGCGTAAACCGCCTTCATGGGATCGCTCTCCAGCATCAATTCATATTTCTTGTGGACATCGGCGTTTGGTGTATCTACACCCGCAGCTTGGTCTGCTGGATGTTGGCCCTTTTCTGAGCCGAAACCAAGGCGTACCGCCAACGCGAGCCGCAAATCATTTAAACCACCTAGCCAAGCAAGTGAATCAGCCATTGCAATAGTGACCTGAATTGAACCTTTATCCAGCGGGATATCGCCATTCCAATCCTCATCCTGTGGCAAAAGCGCTTCATAGATAAGTAGCGCGTGGGCTTTTTTCTTCTCTCTCAGGCCATGCTCTGTATAGCGGCGAAACTCCCCCGCAGCCTGTTCATCCTCATAGGCGTTAGGAAGCAACCTTCTTAGAACTGGATCCTCTGGCGGGCTTTCCGAGTTAGAGATTCCAACAAGATGCAAAAGTGGATCTACTGAATGAGATTGACCATCACCATCTGCCAACAACTCTAGAAGTTGCTCAGTTAAATTAATTAAGACATGGGCCTCTTGCGAGGTAAAGGTGATATCTAAATCCCCATTATCGAGAGGGCGGAATGATGACATTTGATTAAACCTTACAACTCATTGTCTCTTTGTACTGTAGCCCACAAGCCATACTCATGAAGTCGTTGGACATCACGTTCCATCTCTTCTCGAGTTCCAGAGGTCACTACAGCTTTCCCTTCGTTGTGCACCTTCAACATCAACTCAGTTGCCCGTTCTTTGGAATAGCCAAACAAAACCATGAAAACATGGGTTACGTAGGTCATTAGATTTACTGGATCATCCCAAACGACACAGACCCAGGGTCGATCCGCCCTCAGATTTAACTCGGTTTCAGATTCAGTAATTGTGCCAAGTGCCATTTTTATCTGACCTCACACTTGTAATAAATCATGAAGGAGTATTGTCACTGCCACCATTGTCATCAGGGCCTTTGCGCAAACCGGCATGAATCTCTTTGCAGGTAGGGCAGATAGGAAACTTTTTCGGATCCCGAGATGGCACCCAACGCTTGCCGCAGAGCGCGGTAACTGGCTTTCCGGAAACCGCTGATTCAACGATTTTGTCCTTCTTAACGTAATGTGAAAATCTCTCATGATCGCCAGATTCAAGATCTTCTTGATGGCTGGTATCTAGTTGCTCATCAATCAAAGTATCGGTTTGTCCCAAGCCGCCCTTACCGCGGGAAAACAACCCCATATTCCAGTTTGGCGCTTGATTCATAGCCAAATAATAAAGCTAAATTCTCAAGGAAAACTGAACGCGACGTAAGATTAGCGGATGAAGGATCTATTAAAGACTGAGCACCTCTCACGGGCTGATGTAGAGCTACTGCTCGATACCGCTGCCCGGTTTGCTAAAGATCCCACCGCTGCCTCCGACACATTGGCTCACAAGAGCGTTGCGGTTTATATGTCCAAGCCATCAACCCGTACTCGGTTGGCTACAGAAACCGCGGTCGCCCATCTCGGTGGCACTCCGATTTTTCTACGCAGTGATGAGCTACAAATTGGTCGAGGTGAAACCATCGCCGATACCGCCAAGGTCATAAGTCAATTTTGTAGCGCGCTTTTGATCCGCACCTATGCACAAACAGAGGTCGATGAGCTTGGAGCTAACGCAACTATCCCGGTTATTAATGGATTAACTGATTACGACCACCCAACTCAAGCATTAGCGGACTGGATTACTATCAGAGAAAAATTTGGAAAAGATATCTCTAGTCGTAAATTTGTTTATTTAGGTGATGGCAATAATGTCACTACGGCCTGGTTAATGATGGGTGCGATTATGGGTGCACATGTTGTTGCTGCGACGCCATCGGGTAAGTGGGCTCCAGATGCGAAAGTTGTTGAGACCGCCAAGAAGATTGCGCTAGCAAATGGTGGAAATATTGAGATAACTCATGATCCGATTGCGGCCGCAAAAGATGCCGCAGTTCTGTATACCGATGTCTGGATGTCCATGGGAGATCCAGAGAGTGAAAGAAAAGAAAAAGAGATAGCGCTGGCTCCTTTCAAAATTACAGAGAAGTTAATGTCTACAGCGGCCTCTGACAGCATCTTTATGCACTGCCTACCAGCGCATAGGGGTGAAGAGGTAGATGCAGCTGTAATTGATGGTCCGCGTTCTGTTATCTGGCGGGAGGCTTTTCATCGTCGCACAACTATTCAGGCCATCATTTTTCACCTGGTTCGCGGCGAGCTTAAAGGCTAGGCTAATCAAATGCGCGTAGTCGTCCCAGCTGAGGTAAAAAGTGGCGAAAAACGCGTGGCATTACTGCCCGACATTATTTCAAAGTTAACTCGAGCCGGCCTTGAGGTCGTAATTCAATCTGGTGCTGGCACAAATGCAGGTGCTGCAGATGAGGCATATAAGGCGGCTGGAGCGGCTGTTTGCGATGCGGGACAGATCGCTGGCGAGTTAAAAAATGCTGATGTAATTCTTTCGGTTCAACCATTGAGCGCTGATATTGCTGCGACTTTAAAGTCTGGCGCTATTACGATTTCATTCTTATCTGCCTCTAACGCACAGGACTCTATAAATGCATTTGCAAAAGCGGGTGTAACTGCCTTTTCTCTAGAGGCGGTACCCCGAATTTCTCGCGCCCAATCTATGGATGCGCTTACCTCGCAGGCATTGTGCGCGGGATATCGCGCCGCTTTGGTAGCCGCTGATTTATCACCAAGATTTTTTCCGTTATTAATGACCGCGGCTGGAACTGTTACACCGGCAAATGTTTTGGTGCTCGGAGCGGGAGTTGCTGGATTACAGGCGATTGCAACTGCGCGCCGTCTTGGTGCGGTGGTTTCGGCTTACGATGTCAGGCCATCATCGGCTGATGAGGTTAAATCGATGGGTGCAAGTTTTATTGAGTTAGAGCTTGAGGCATTAGAAGGTGCTGGCGGATATGCCCGCGAAATGACTGAGGAACGGGCCGCCAAACAGCGTGAGCTTTTAAAGCCTTACATCACCAAATCTCATGTTTTGATTACCACCGCTGCGGTACCTGGCCGGCCTGCTCCACGTCTTGTAACTAAAGAGATGTATGAGTCAATGGCAGAGGGGTCGATAATTGTTGATTTGGCCGCTGAAAGTGGTGGGAATGTTGAAGGCTCGAAGGCTGGAGAGATTGTCACAACCTCAAATGGCATAAAGATTTGGGGCGGCAAAGATGTTCCGAGCCAGCTTCCCTTCCATGCTTCCTATCTCTACTCTCGAAATGTTGTGAACCTGCTCTTGTTAATGAGCAAAGAGGGCGCCGTTGTTCCGGATTTTGCAGATGAGATTATCGATGCCGCCGCTTTGACCCATGGTGGCGCGGTTCGGAAAGGTGCATAGGTGAAACTATGGATTTAATCGCGATAGTTACCATCTTTGTGCTCGCAGTTTTTGTTGGTTTTGAGGTGGTTTCAAAGGTTTCTTCGACTCTACACACTCCACTAATGAGCGGTGCAAATGCGATTCATGGTGTGATTTTGGTGGGTGCGATTATCGTGGCTGATCACAGTGAAACTAATTTAGAGCTCGGTCTTTCAGTTGCAGCGATTGTTCTGGCAACAATAAATATGGTTGGTGGATTCGTAGTCACAGATCGCATGCTTGAAATGTTCAAAGGCAAATCTGGTGGCCGTGCTAACCAAAGCTCTGGTGATAAGAAATGAACCGCACCATTTACGATCTAATTGGCCTAAGCGCCGGCGTCATGTTTATTTTGGCGCTAAAAGGTCTTTCTCATCCCCGTACAGCTCGACGCGGAAATATTCTTGGCGCAATTGGCGCAACAATTGCAACTATCGCGGTGTTCTTCTACGCCTCGGAGGGCAATGAGCTGCCGTTAAATAACTTGGGTTGGATTTTGGGTGCGATTGCCTTTGGTGTGCTAGTTGGCGTCCCAGCTGCTCGCAAAGTTCAAATGACCGCGATGCCACAGTTGGTGGCTTTGTTTAACGGTGTAGGTGGTGGCGCTGCTGCGCTCGTTGCGATTGTTGAGTACTTAAAGTTGGGCGATACCGCATCTACCGGCGTAGTTATCGCAACTGTCTTTACAGTCCTTGTTGGTTGCGTTTCATTCTCCGGTTCAATCGTTACATTTTTAAAGTTGCAGGAGTTAATGACCACCCGTCCAGTGGTATTCCCTGGTGGAAGATTCATTATTGCTGCGACACTACTAGGAACAGTAGCCAGTGCAGTTTGGGTGGTAGTCGAATTAGGAACCACTCCGTTGTTGATTTTGGCGGCGCTCTCTTTGATATTCGGAGTTCTATTTGTATTGCCTGTAGGCGGTGCAGATGTGCCAATCGTTATCTCACTATTGAATGCATTTACCGGTTTAACTGTGGCCGCAGGCGGATATGTTTTGGATGCCACCTTGTTGATTATTGCCGGAACTTTGGTCGGAGCCTCAGGAACTATCTTGACCCGCTTGATGGCAGAGGCCATGGGCCGCTCATTGTTTGGCACATTATTTGGCGCTTTCACCGCGAAGCCTCAAGAGGCTGGATCCGCATCAGAAACCAGGACAGTTAAATCTGGAACCCCTGATGATGTTGCGATCTTGTTGAACTACGCACGTCGCGTTGTAATTGTGCCGGGCTTTGGATTAGCGGTAGCGCAGGCCCAACATACAGTTCGAGAATTGGCGGATTTGTTAACCGCAAAAGGTATAGATGTTGCCTATGGGATTCATCCGGTAGCCGGTCGCATGCCAGGTCACATGAATGTTTTGTTGGCGGAGGCCAATGTTCCTTATGAGCAGCTTTCAGAGATGGATGAGGTTAATCCCACCTTCCCGCAAACTGATGTGGCTTTAATTATCGGCGCCAATGATGTTGTAAACCCGGCGGCCAAGACCACTCCGGGATGCCCCATTTATGGAATGCCAATTTTGGATGTTGCGCAGGCAGGGAATGTTATTTTCTTGAAGCGATCAATGCGACCAGGTTTTGCCGGTATTGAAAATGAACTCTTGTTTGATCCTAAGACAACTCTTTTGTTTGGTGATGCCAAGGCTTCTTTGACAAAGGTGGTTGGAGCCTTGAAAGCACTTTAATTCTTTTCCACAACTTACTAACTTCAATTCTTTTACCTCGATTTTTGTCAGTGCCTCATTCCAGAATTCTCCTATGCGAGTTTCCCTTGAAAAACCAGTCGAAGAGCAGCTCATTGAGCTGCTTAATCAGCCGGGAGGTTATGAACCACTTGGGCACTTGATTGGAATCAATCCAGAGAAGCTCACCTCTGCAGGCAAAATCGATTATTTGGCCGCCTTAGAAAAGCAAAACTCCTGGTTAACCTCACTCATTCAGCGCGCGACTTTGGCAATCGCGGGATCAGAGCCTTCTGAAAGCCCAAATCTTTGGGAGGGCGTTGATGAATCTGAGCGAGAAGATGTAGCGACCGCTTTGCGACTATCCTCGAATACGGCTCAGATTCGAATCGATGTGGCTCGTGTGCTCACTAATCATCTGCCAGCCACCTGTGAAGCGTTAGCAAATGGCGACATCTCCCCTAGTCATGCGACATTAATCGCACGTGAATCATCCGAGGCGATAAAGCGTGGTATCTCTACCGAGAATTTGTTGCTAATCGAGAATAAGGCCTTGGCTCACGCTGAGTTTCACACCCCAGCACAGGTTGGTCGCAAGCTTCGGACTCTCTTCGCTCAGGCATCACCTGAGAGTTTTGAGGAAAAGGTTGTAGCTGCACGTGACACACGCTCCGTTCGGATGTATCCCGAGAGTGATGGCATGGCCACACTTATTGCCCTATTACCCATAGAGGATGCACAGACTGTAATGCTCTCTATTAACTCGTTGATTGCTATGCGAGATTCAAAGAGTTGCGCTTACAAATCCAAAACTAGTTTTACTTCCGACAAGGAGACATCCGCCACGGAGGAATCCGACAAGGAAATATTCGCCAGGGGATTCTCTACCCAGGATGGATTGGTCAAGGGAGTTTCTACCCAGGATGGATTGGTCAAGGGAGTTTCTACCCAGGATGGATTGGTCAAGGGAGTTTCCAACAAGGAGGTATTTGCCAAGAAAACCAAAATTGAAGATTCGACTACAAACCACTCTCTTGATAATCGCAACATAGAAATGAAGCGTGCGGATGCATTGACAGAGATCTGTGGTGATTTGCTGGCACGAATCTCTGATGATTATCAACCGCATCGTCGCCCAGTTTCAATAAACATCACCATGGATCTACCGACCGCCCTTGGTTTAGCTGACAATCC
>RFSC01000060.1 GCA_009924185.1 Actinomycetota bacterium | reverse complement strand
CATCATTTAAAACATTGACTGGATTACCGCTGATTACAAAGAGATTGCCACCAACAGATTCATTCAAAGCATTTAAAGATGATGCTAAGTACGCCCTGCGATGTTCCCCCGCGCGCTCTGAGATCTCATCATCCAAAATGAAGAGGGGAATTACCTCGTCAGCTTCATCAAATGCGGCCAGCAATGCTGGGTTATCAGCTAGCCGGAGATCTCTGCGAAACCAAAAGATGGCTCTTTTGCTCATGGCATGATTCAACCACCATGAAGGAGATTAAGCGCTTCCAAGTTCGGGGTATCCCTGACCAGGTAACTAGGGTGGATTTTGCTGGTCGAATCGTGGATTTTTGGGGACCGGAAGGTGGTTCAGATTCGGTGCTAATCGCACATGATGGGCAGAACATCTTTGATCCAAGGAGTGCAACACATCTGCGTCAAACCTGGCGCTTGGCACAGAACGCAATCAGAGTTGCAAAGGAATACCAGAAGAAGCCCCCTTTGATAATCGCGGTCTTTCATAGCTCCAACAAACAAAATCCATATGGTCGAGTCAAAGATCTATCCCCTGAGGATGCATTTCGTAGCGGGATTCAACCTAGCAAACCAATCGCAGAGCTTGACATAACAGATCTACGTGGAAATGAATACTTAACTAAGATATTTCACGAGATCTTGCCTGCTATTTCCAAAGCAACCAGTACGGTCTCCTCGCCAAACAACACCGCCATGTTGGGTTCATCCATGGGTGGCTTAGCAACACTTTATGCCGCGGCAAAGTTTTCTGACTCTTTCCATACCTCATTAGCCTTTTCACCACATTGGGTTTTAGCTGGCAATCCACTTGTTGAATATATGATTGATAATCTCCATCAACATCCTGAGCGAAAGTTATGGATGAGTCGTGGTACCAAAGGACTTGATGCTAGCTACCAGCCATTTCAAGAGCTAGCCGATAAATTGGCACGCAAAAATGGCTGGCACACCAATTTTGTAACTAAGGTTTACCATCGCACCGGACACAATGAAAGATCCTGGTCCAGGTATGTTGATGATGCTTTGCGTTTCTGGCTTAGCTAACTCGGTAGATACCAATTGAGGCATCTGAGCTGCGATAGACCCCATTAAATAAATCGGTGCCATACAACGCAATTAGATTGCCATCAAGATGGGGTAGCGCTAGTTGCATCGCCTTGCGGGTAATTACAACCAAGATGCTTTCCTTAGAGGACTCTCGGATAAATGCAATTGCGTCATCATCCACCACTAACCACCGCAGGCCGCCATGGGCAAGAGCATGGGAATTACGCCTGATTTTGACTAGCTTTTGCACCTCTGCGAAGAAATCATGATCCCAATTAGCGCCGCTCCAATCGATAGTTCTGCGGGCATCCTCTCCCCAAGCGCCCTGCAAACCAATCTCATCTCCAGCAAAGATCGATGGAACACCTGGGTAGGTGAGCAACAATCCCATTCCCGATAAATGAAGCTTTGAGTTCGCGCCAACTACATTTCTAAAGCGCGCTGTGTCGTGAGAATCTAGCAATAACATCGATGCAACAAAGTTGCGCCAGGGAATTGTGGAGGAAAACTCCTTCATAGCAGCGACCATCTCTTTGCCACTAAAGCGGGGAACTTCTACTGGGACCCCAAAAAAGCCTGAGTCAACCTGTGGCTGATGTTTCAACCAGCCCCATACTGGTCTCATAAATCCGTTGTAGTTCATGGTTCCATGCCAACCAAAACCATCTAAATCAGCAGGGAAGTGATCAGCGTTTTCCGCTAGAAGCCATGCTTCTGGATTGGTCTCTTCCACAGCTTGTCGAATACCTAGTATTACCTCACGGTTCATATCCTCACCGCGGTAACGACCTGTCATGTTTCCAACATCGATTCGCCAACCTGAAAGTGAGAAGGGCTTACTCAGCCACTTCTTCACTACTGAGTTCTTTCCGGCATACATCAAATCTCTTAGCTTCTTGGAGTTGTAATTCAACTTTGGTAATGAGGCAAGTCCCCACCAACCTTCATAACCATGCTTGACTGTTTTGTCCCAGTAGAAGAAATCACGCTCTTTGGCCTTCTTATTGGCTAAGGCCTTCTTAATCCAGGTATGTCCCGCTCCGCAATGGTTGGTTGTCAGATCACCCATGATGTGAATCTTCTTGGTGCGGGCTAACTTCAACAACCTTAAGAAAGCTGAGTTGCCTCCGAGTAGCGGATCAACCTCATCAAAAGAGCTGGCGTCATATCTATGTGTAGATCGGGCTTGGAAAAAGGGGGTGAAATATATGCCATTTGCCCCCAGTTTTTGAATGTGAGAAAGCTGCTGTGCTACCCCATCCATATCACCACCAAAGTACTCAACCCCTGTGGTCTTATCTCTACCTTTTGGTAACTCGCTCCATTCTCTTGACACAAAATCTTTCGGCATAAAGTGCTTGTATTTGCCAGTAGTTGCAAAACGATCAGGGAAGATCTGATAAAACACTGAGCTACGGATCCACTTTGGAAACTCTGGGGTAGCAAGTAATTGAAAATCATGGGTACTCGTTACATCATTACTATGAAATCCCTGTGCATTTAGCCAGGAGTAGCGCTCGCCATTCACTATCAAAAATCTATAAGGGGTCTTCGGGTTCAAAATCTTTACTTTTACCTGCCACCACTGCTCTTTACCCTTAACCACCTTGCTCATGGGAAAGAACCTTGGTTCCCCATCATGGTACAAACGCAAAATTGCTTTCTCAATGCTTATCTCTATACCTGCACGAAACTTGAAATTTACCTTATCTCCCAATTTGGGTGCGGTAGAACTTAGGTAATACTCACTTCCATCATGGTGTGGCAATGCGTAGAGCGGTGCTTGGGAGCTCATATTTCCTTCCTGCTGAGTTAGTGATGATGGCTTTAATCTCTAACTGCCCTGAGTGTTCTTTGGGGTCGAGGTAAACCCGGAATGGTTGGTTTAAGTCAACTCCTAATGTTTGCCAGGTGTTGCTTCCAGCTTGCTTAACCAAAAACTCTGCTACAGCCAAGTTCTTGGTTTGCACAGATGCGGTCAAGCGATGAAATCCAGTTAAGAAATCCTCCTTAACCGCTATCTTTCCAGTTGAAACATTATTGCTACTGATTCCCTGTTTCGCCTGAAGTACGACAGCATCTAATGGGTTAAGGGTCAAAGTAACATCAGTTGATTTAGTGGAAAGCGTTGCTTTTGAGAGTAAAAACCGCCATCCGGAGCTGCTGGCGGTTGGAATGGTGACCTTTTGGGTTTTGGCGCTGTTATTCAAAACCACCAAGTACTCACGATTTGAGCCTAGCTCTCTCTTGGAAAAAGCAAATACCGCTCCCTTGGCATAGCGAATCTGCATCTGCTCATTTGCCAACGCCGGATGTTCTCTCCGTAGCTCAGATAACTTGATTAGATGCTGCGCCACAGGATTTGAAAAAGTCTTGGAAAAGGAGTCGCCGCTACCGACAGGAGCGCTGCCTAATCTCTTCTCAGTTTTCCAGATCTCAACTTGAGTGGGAAACATATCCTGACGAGCCCTTTGATCATTGCCGTTGTCACTTCCTAGCATTCCAACTTCATCACCATAGTAGACAACAGGAACTCCGCGACTTAAATAGAGCAAGGTATTTGCCAACTTAACCCGATTCAATAACTGTGGAGCTGGGTTTATCTTGGTGCGTTCAATCAAGAAAGCTGAGCGACCCATATCGTGATTACCCAAAAAGGTTACTAGGTTGGCGGCTGAAGAGTTAGCACTTGTGTAGTAATCATCATATTCAAATAAATTACGCAGGATAGAGGCGTCAGAGCTCTGTGCTGCAAAGTCAACCGCAAACTTTTGGAAAGGAAAATCCAAGGCGGTTTGTAACTTGTTAACTCTTATGTAATTCACTAGATCAATCGGATTTTGTTCCCAAACCTCACCAAAGATTGTGAAGTTGGAAATACCAGCCTCCTTTGCAGCTTGATCTATTAAAGGACTCCAATTCTTGAAAAACTCATCATCGACATGTCGAGCGGTATCAACCCGGAAGCCAACAAAGCCATACCTCTTTATCCAGGAACCATAGACCTCGCCCCAGCCGCGATAGACCTCTTCCTTCTCGGTTGCCAAATCATCTAAGCCAAAGAAATCACCGTTTTTTGAGCAGGGCCCATCACTCCAGCAGCGGTTTATGTCCCCCGTGTTGTGATAATTATTGATGTTGTTAAGCCAGGCGGGATTCTTGATTGATTTGTACTTTTCTGGAATATAAGCAACTCGATCCTGATACCAAATGATGTCGCCAGTGTGATTGGTTACAACATCAAGGATCAACTTTAGGCCTAGTTTGTCAGCGCAAACCTTCAGAGC
>RFSC01000059.1 GCA_009924185.1 Actinomycetota bacterium | reverse complement strand
GAAAGGTCATTGCCTGGCGTCACCTGGGGCGATGGGTATGGCGATATGAACTCAGGGAGATTGCTCCCATTCAGACCTTAGTTATCGAAAGCTTCGATGCAACCTCATCGCCATTTCAATTGTGGTTGCGTTGGCGAAAGGCGTACCCATTTGTTCAGATTGCCATTGCAAAGAGCTTAGTGCGGCTCAAGAAATACTTAGAAGAGAGGTAACTCAAGATCAGTGATGATCTTCGATCTCCAGCATATCTTTCGCGGTTGGTTTAGCTACCTGTTCGCTGTGCGCACGAGATAGTCGCGCCTGCAGCTTGGCTTTCGCACCTTTTGGATTACGAACGCCATTTTGATCTGCCATTACCGGTTCAATGGCTGGAGGTTGCTCATGTGAAGTTAGGGTGTAAGCGCGCTCAGGAGATAGCGGCTCATGTACTTCAACGAACTCACCATGTGGCAACATCACTAGACGGCCTGTTTCGCGGCCGTGCAGCACTAGCTCCCGATCAGCACGTTGTAGCGAGAGACAGATTCGCTTAGTAATCACAAAGACAAGCGGAGGCAGAACTATCACGCCAATTCTGGAGAACCACATAATCTGATTAATTGATAAATCAAAATGAGTTGCTAGTAGGTCGTTGCCACCATTAATCAAGGTGATCAACATAAAGGTGATTGACATAGCGCCAAGAGCGGTGCGATTCGGGGCATTACGAGGGCGATCAAGGAGGTGATGCTCACGCTTATCGCCAGTCATCCAGCTTTCAATGAAGGGATACAAAGCCATTCCGGTAAATATGATTCCAGGGATTATCAACCCAGGAATCAAGATATTCCAAGAAACTGTATAGCCAAAAGCATGGGTTTCAATTGGAGGCGCCATGCGCACTAAACCATCGAGCCAACCCATGTACCAGTCCGGTTGCGATCCCGCACCAATTTGGCCGGGAGTATATGGACCGTAAATCCAAATTGGGTTAATCGAAGCAACAGCACCAAGGAATGCAGTTACGCCAAAGACGATGAAAAAGAAGCCACCAGCTTTAGCCATATAAACCGGCATTAGTGGATAGCCGACAACATTTTTCTCAGTGCGTCCAGGACCTGGGTATTGAGTGTGCTTCTGGTACCAAACCAACATTAGGTGTGCAGTGATTAAGGCCAAGAAGATTCCAGGAATTAGAAGAATGTGAACAACATAGATGCGTTGAATGAACATCTCTCCTGGGAAAGCGCCACCAAATACGAAGTAAGACAGGTAGGAACCAACCACTGGAATCGCTTGAATAATCGCTTCAGCAATTCGAATACCGGTTCCGGATAGCAAATCATCTGGCAGTGAGTAACCCAAGAAGCCTTCAACAATGCCGAGGGTCAGAAGACCTACACCGATAATCCAGTTGAACTCACGTGGTTTGCGGAAGGCCCCAGTGAAAAAGACGCGCATCAAGTGAGCAACCATGGCCGCCATGAAAATCAATGCAGCCCAGTGATGAATCTGGCGCATCAATAAACCGCCGCGGACATCAAAGGAGATGTGCAGAGTAGAAGCGTATGCCGCTGACATCTTCAAGCCTGAAAGGGGTTCATATGAGCCTTCGTACTCAACCTCACGCATTGAAGGATCAAACCAAAATGTTAAGAAGGTTCCTGATAACAACAAAATAATGAAGGAATAAAGGACAATTTCGCCAAGCATGAAGGACCAGTGATCAGGGAATACCTTCGAGACAGTTTTCTTTAGCCACTTGGCAGCGCCAGTGCGCTCATCCACGTAATTGGCTACCTGCCCTGTTACACGTTCACGTGTACTCATTGTGAATCACGCCCCCAGAAACTTGGTCCGACTGCTTCGTTAAATGGCGCCTGTGCAACCAGATAACCTTCAGAATCGACTTTGATGGCTAATTGTGGCAAAGGTCTTGCTGCCGGTCCAAAGATAACTTTGGCAGCCCTTGTGACATCAAAGGTTGATTGATGGCAGGGGCAGAGGAGGTGCTTGGTGGTCTGTTCATAAAGGGCTACTGCACAACCCATATGGGAGCAGATTTTGGAAAAGGCGATAATTCCTTCATAAGTCCAAGACAATCTCTCTGCATCTAAGTTGAACTCTTCAGGTCTAACCCGAATCAAAAGAACAGAGTCCTTTGCAATGTCATCAAGATGGCGCACCTTGCCAGCCGGAAACTCTGGTTGAACCTGAACTACTCCGCCGACCTCCAAATCTGATGGTCTGATTGGTCGATCTCCTGGATCAGTTACCAATCTTGTGCCAGCTTTCCAATTGGTTTTATTCAATTCATCTTCCGGAAGTGGGCCAAGATCCCTAAGCAAAAGAATTGGAGAGATGCCGACAAGTCCTAGGGCAAGACCCATAGTTCTCTTTATAAAGGGCCTGCGACCCAAACCAGCTTCACCGGCACGTTCCTTAACCGTAGCGACAAAATCAGCACGATCTTCATCCTTGGAGCGCTGTTCTTTTCTAATGTCTATTACTTCATGATCGGGCATCAATGTCTTTGCCCAATGAACTGCGGCCATGCCGATGAAGAACAGGGACATCGCAAGACCAAGTCCCAAGAAAAGTTGGTGCGCATTGGTATTGCCCATAACCGGCAAAAAGATGAAGCTATCTTCATCGATTCCTACATAAGAGAAAACAAAAAGTAATGTTCCAACAACTGAAAGAAGAAACAGGATTCCAACCTGACGTTCAGCTTTCTTGGCAGCTTTTGGATCTACATCAGCTTTACGATGGACATGTTCTGGTAAACCAGGATCGGTGAGTGGTGCAATCTCATTACTCATTTGTTATCGCGCCTTCGTGGTCAGCCAAACAGCTATACCAATTAGTAGTCCAAGACCTAAAGTCCAAGCTAACAATCCTTCGGTTACGGGACCGACACGACCGAGCGCCACTCCACCAAGCGCTGGTTCATTTTCAGCATGCTTAATCCATTTGATAATTGAAAGCTTCTCTTCTGGGGTAATTGTCGTATCGGCGAAAACCGGCATCGCTTGAGGGCCGGTCAACATAGCTTCGTAAATATGTTTTGGCTCAACACCCATGACTGTTGGTGCGTATTTTCCTTGAGTAAGCGCGCCACCCTGTCCAGCTAAGTTGTGGCACATTGCGCAGTTATTTCGGAACAATTCGCCACCTTCGGCGGTGTCACCATTTCTTTCCCATGCCAACTCTTCATTTGTCACGGCTGCTGGACCTGGAGCTAAAGATGCAACATAAGCAGCCAAGGCAGCGGTCTCTTCCTCGTTGTATAGAGGCTCTTTTCGCATTGCCTGCTGACTCATATCAGCCATTGGCATACGACCAGTGGCTACCTGAAAGTCAACAGAGGCTGCACCGACGCCAATTAGTGATGGTGCGATCCCAGCGCCCTCAGCATTTAATCCATGGCAAGAGGAACAACCGCGAGCAAAAATCTCTTTACCCTCTGCAATCAGAGTCGCCTTATCCGAAGAGCTCAAAACCGCTTCCTGTGAAGCAGCTTGAGCAACTGTGTAACCAAAACCGACAAAAAGCAATCCAGCAAGCAGTAGTAGAGGGCCAGCGAATCTATGGCGCCGATACTTTGAGATGAATCCCATTTTCGAAAGTTTCCTTTTCTTCCTACTGCACTAGATAAATCGCGGAGAACAAAGCAATCCACACAATGTCAACGAAGTGCCAGTAATAGGACACAACGATTGCGGTAGTGGCTTGTGAATGTCCAAAGCGACGAGCTTTAGAGACACGGATCATTACGATGAGGAAGGCAATCAAGCCGCCGGTTACATGTAGTCCATGGAAACCGGTAGCCAAATAAAAGACTGAACCATACGGTGAGGATGAAAGAGTTAATCCATAGTGAACCAATTCGGCGTACTCATAAACCTGACCGCCGATGAAGAAGGCTCCCATTGCAAAGGTGAGTGCGAACCATTCCCGCATTCCCCATTTTGAAAGCTGCCAAAGGGATCCCGTTCTAGCATTTTGAAAACGTTCTGCCGCGAAAACACCAAACTGGCAAGTTACTGATGAGAGAACCAAAACTGTTGTGTTAAAGGCAGAGAATGGAATATTTAAATAGCCAACACCCTCAGCCCATTTCTCTGGACCTTGTACAGCACGGGTCGTGAAATACATTGCAAAGAGAGCTGCGAAGAACATCAACTCACTCGCCAGCCAGACGATTGTGCCTACCGCAACAACGTTGGGGCGATTCAATCTTGGAGGGGTTACGACCGCGCTACTCATGGGCGTGATTATTCCCGAAAATCCTGTATTTCCCACGGCCCAGAGCCCTTTTGGCTTAGCTGTTGCGGTGAAACTCATCACGCGTTTGTCGCCAGGAATTTAAACCGACAGGGGGCCGCCTCCAAGGTAATTTGATTAGACTGAGACCCATGTCCCAAGGAACGGCATCAACCCTGCGTATAGCGCTGTACTCCGATGATTCCTCTGTCCGAGAAACCGTCCGGAAAGCCTTGGGGAATCAATTGGCTCAAGACCTTTCCA
>RFSC01000058.1 GCA_009924185.1 Actinomycetota bacterium | reverse complement strand
GCGATTAATGATTCAACAGGTGCGACTCAATTCAGTGGTCGAATTCGGCAAGGTGAAACTAGAACCTTTAGCGACAACCAATTGTTGTATTTAGTAATTGGAAACGCTGGCGCCGTTAGCCTGACAGTCAATGGTGAAGAATTAGGCGTACCTGGAAGAGTTGGCGAGGTAGTTAGACTGGAATTCGGACCGCAGGCCATCAGTAATCAGGGTTAATCACAGCTTTAATCTATAGAATGCGGGGGTGTCACTCCCAAACTCCAATCCAAAAACCGTTGCCTTAGTTACTTTAGGCTGCGCCCGCAACGATGTGGATTCTGAGGAGCTAGCGGGAAGACTCTCCGAAGATGGCTGGACTTTGGTAAGTGATCCCGCGACCGCAGATATAGCGGTCGTAAACACTTGTGGCTTTATCGAATCAGCTAAAAAAGACTCAGTTGATGCGCTTTTGGAGGCCCATTCCCTAAAGGCAGATGGCAGCCTACGTGCGGTGGTAGCTGTTGGTTGCATGGCTGAACGTTATGGAAAAGAGTTAGCTGAAGCCCTCCCTGAAGCAGATGCGATTTTGGGATTTGATGATTACCAAGATATCTCCTCGAGATTACGTCGAATTTTGGATGGAGAAAAACCAAAAGCACATACCCCAAAGGATCGTCGTACCTTAATTCCAATCTCCCCAGCGGCCCGGCAAACTACTCGCGTCATTGATGAGAGGCCCTTATCGATGGGGCAGGGCAGTACCTTTTCCCGTAAGCGTTTAGGAAATTCACCGATGGCACCACTAAAGATTGCATCGGGTTGTGACCGGAGATGTTCTTTCTGCGCCATTCCTTTATTTCGTGGTGCCTTTGTTTCCAGACGCCCAACCGAGATTTTAGAGGAAGCGGCTTGGTTGGCTCAGAACGGTGTTAGCGAAATCTTTTTAGTTAGTGAGAACACCACCTCATATGGCAAAGATTTTGGTGATTTAAAAGTAATGGAGTCGATGCTGCCTGAGTTAGCAAAAATTGATGGCATCGAGCGCATTAGACTCTCATATTTACAGCCGGCAGAAATCCGACCCACACTTTTACAGGCAATGGTCGCTACTGAAAAAGTTGTGCCTTACTTTGATATTTCTTTCCAGCATGCCTCAGGAACACTGCTTCGCAGAATGCGCCGCTTTGGCGATGCCGAGAAGTTTTTGCATTTGATGACTCAGATTCGTGCCTTGAACCCTGAATCTGGCATTCGCTCCAACTTCATTGTTGGTTTCCCAGGTGAAACTGATCAGGAGTTCCAGGATTTAATTGATTTCATCAATGCTGCTGGTTTGGATGCGATTGGAGTATTCCCTTATTCAGATGAGGACAACACTGAGGCTCTTAAATTAGAAAACAAGGTTGATGCAGAGCTGATTCAATCGCGCACCAATCTGCTAACGACTTTGGCAGAGGAGCTGGTAAACCAGCGTGCAGCTGAGCGAATTGGCCAAAAGGTCCGGGTTTTGATTGAGGATGAGGAAACTCAAGAAGGGCGGGCGGAGCACCAAGGCCCAGAGGTTGATTCAACAACCTTTATCTCAACTCCAGGACGTCCGACCGCGGGCTACAAAGTTGGGCAATATGTGGATGCGGTCGTTGTGGATGTAGCTGGAGCAGATTTGGTAGCTCAACCTTTATGAACCTACCTAACTTCTTAACAGTAGCCCGAATTCTCGCCTTACCTTTTTGCGCTTGGGCGCTTTTCAAAAATGGTGGCAATGATCCAGATTGGCAAATCATCGCCTGGCTTATGTTCTTTGTAGTTGGCATGACAGATGTTTTAGATGGACGCATTGCAAGAAGTCGAAATCAAATCTCCGCCTTTGGCACATTGCTTGATCCCATCGCCGATAAGGCATTTATCGCTACCGCTCTAATCGGATTATCCATACTAGAAAAGATGCCATGGTGGGTCACAATTGTGATTTTGGCGCGAGAGGTTGGCATAACAATCTTGCGGTTTGCTGTAATCAAGAGAGGAGTTATTGCCGCCAGCAGAGGAGGCAAAATCAAATCTCTGATTCAAAACTTCTCAGTTGGTTTCTACATCCTGCCCTTGCCAGAGTATTTGTACTTACCCCGTGACATTTTGCTGGGGATAGCAATACTTCTTACCATTACCTCTGGCTATCAGTATTTGCGTGATGTAATTAAAGCCAAGCCATGAATGCAGTCACTCAAGAGGTAGTCGCTCTATTACAGAAGCGCAACGAAACAATAACTTGTGCGGAATCAATTTCAGGGGGAGCCTTAACCGCAGAGCTAGTATCTGTTCCCGGCGCTTCGCATGTGTTGAATGGAGCGATAATCGCTTATTCCAATCAAATCAAGATAAATGAACTCTCGGTTCCTGCGGCACTTATTGCAGAGTTTGGCGTGGTTTCTGAAGAGGTAGCACTGGCAATGGCAAAGGGGGCTCAAGCTAAATTCTCAGCATCTTGGGCGGTTTCTTTGACTGGGGTAGCTGGACCTGGCCCCTCTCACGGGGTAGAGGCGGGAACCGTGTGGTTGGCGATAGTCGGGCCTGGATGCCAAGAAGCTGTGAAGCTAGCGATTTCAGGGGATCGAGAAAGTGTGCGGCGCGGCGCGGTAGAAAGCGCAGTTGGGGTGCTCGCGCGTATCCTTAGGGCACAACAGCAATAACGCGGATTCATAAGAAAGGACAGGGTTATGACACTTTTACGTACTCATATCGGCCAGACCCTGCGCCAGGCCCGTGTCTCACAAAGCCGCACCCTGCGTGATGTTGCGAAGGAGGCTCGCGTCTCCTTGGGTTATCTCTCAGAGGTTGAGCGCGGTCAAAAAGAAGCCTCCTCTGAATTATTGAACTCAATCTGCATTGCATTAAATCTTTCTCTATCCGCCGTACTTGTTGAAGTTGCTTCACTAGTCAAACTTCACGAATCCCCAGTACTTACCGTTGTCGACACCAACGCTGCATAACGCAGTCGGTTAAAGATAAGGATTCGCTTTTCGTGAGCACAAATAGCGCAAGAGCTACCTACCAACATCAATCAACAATTCACCGTCGTACCAGAGCTGCAATTATGGACGCAGCCAAAGCCTTACTCTCTGAAAGCGGCATATCTGCAACTAACATGATTGAAATTGCAGATCGGGCGCAGGTATCTCGTGCCTCTCTTTACAATCATTTCCGTGATAAGGATGAGGTTTTTCTAGCGCTAGTAGAAACCGAGTTAGACAGAATTTCTACTTTGGCCTTGGTAGCACAATCCCGAACAGAGGCGCTGTATTTGATTTCGCGGGAAATTTCAGAGCACCCAGGTTTGCAAACCGCTTTACAAACCGATGGCGAGATAATGGCCAGTGCGCTAACCGCAAGTGATCACAAGATTTGGGTAGAGATTTATTCTCAGTTAGCAAAGATTTTTGCAACAGATGTTGTTGGAGTTGGTTTGATTTTGCGTTGGTTCATGGGACAGGTAACCGCGCCACTCTCGCCAGAGCACTCCAAACAACAAGCAGAGCGCCTAGCTGCAATTCTTTAATCTGATTTCGGCATGAGAATTACCGAACTGCGTCGCCGGATGACAGAGCATTTCGGCGCCGATTGGGCCCCCTCTTACGCCAAAGATTTTGTGATGGCAGAGCTCGGGGGACAGACGGTGGATCAAGCTTTAGCTATGGGCATGGAGCCGGCCGATATCTGGCGTGCTGTGGTTAAACACAACCCTGACATCTCAGCTCAGCTCAAATAGCCCGCCTGCAATACCTGCGTGTCTGGCGCAGACATTAGAACAAATGTTCGGTAAACTACTCCCATAACAGCGGCGAGCTGTTATGCCCAACCAGAGCGGTTCCACATAACAGCGGCGAGCTGTTATGCCCAACCAGAGCGGTTCCACATTTCCGCAGACCTTAAGGGTCAGCCGTCAGTGGCCTTCCGTACCTTCTGGACCAACCTACGAGTAGAAGAGAGGCAAGACTGTGGCTAAAGAAGCCAAAGATCCTGTAGATAGTTCCAAACCCTCTGCCGAACGGCAGAAAGCCCTAGACACCGCGCTTGCTCAAATCGAGCGTCAGTTTGGTAAGGGCTCAGTAATCAAGATGAGCGAACGCACAGCTACACCTATCGAAGTTATTCCAACTGGTTCAATCACATTGGATATGGCTCTAGGAATTGGTGGATTACCACGTGGCCGCGTTATCGAAATCTTTGGACCTGAATCATCAGGTAAGACAACTTTAACTTTGCATGCAATTGCAAATGCTCAGAAGAATGGTGGAATCGCTGCCTTTATCGATGCAGAGCATGCATTTGATGCAGAGTATGCCAAGAAGCTTGGTGTTGATATCGACTCACTTTTGGTTTCACAACCAGATACCGGCGAACAAGCTCTTGAGATTATGGATATGTTGGTACGTTCTGGTGCGCTTGATCTAATTGTTGTTGACTCAGTTGCTGCACTTGTTCCACGTGCTGAAATCGAAGGCGAGATGGGTGACTCACACATGGGTCTGCAAGCCCGTTTGATGTCACAAGCTCTACGCAAAATTAC
>RFSC01000057.1 GCA_009924185.1 Actinomycetota bacterium | reverse complement strand
GCTGCCGTTACCTTTACCGCACCGGTTCCAAACTCCGGCTCTACCAACTCATCTGCAATGATCGGAATCATGCGATCAACTAAAGGAAGAAGAACCTTCTTCCCAATTAGGTGCTTGTAACGCTCATCATCTGGGTGAACCGCAACAGCACCGTCACCCAGCATGGTTTCTGGACGGGTAGTTGCGACCGTGATTCCGATTTCGTCATCGCCATATCGAACTTGGACAAATTCACCAGCATCATCGCTGTGATCAACTTCGATATCTGACAAGGCGGTCAAGCATCGTGGACACCAGTTAATGATTTTCTCAGCGCGATAAATCAAACCTGCATCGTAAAGTCTTTTAAAGATAGTAAGTACAGCTTCAGATAAACCCTCATCCATTGTGAAACGCTCACGGTTCCAATCAACGCTGTCGCCAAGGCGTTTCATCTGCCCCAGAATCGCTCCGCCGGATTCTGCTTTCCAGGCCCATACTTTCTTTACAAACTCTTCGCGTCCTAAATCATGTCGAGATTTACCTTGTGCTGCTAGTTGCTTCTCAACAACATTTTGCGTCGCAATGCCAGCATGATCCATTCCTGGAAGCCACAAAGTTTCAAAACCTTTCATCCGCTTCATGCGGGTCAAAAGATCTTGAATTGAGTGATCAAGTGCATGGCCGATATGCAGACTTCCGGTGACATTTGGCGGTGGGATTACTATGCAGAATGGCGGCTTTTCTGATTTTGAATCTGCGGTGAAATACCCGGCATCAATCCATTTTTGGTAGAGCGGACCCTCAATGTCGCTAGGAGAATACCTCAAGAGCTTCATGAGTAATTTCAAACTCAACCTCATCCATCTCAAAGAGGTGTTGATATTGACGTACCAATGCATTCTTAGGCTCGGTAAGAATCTGCAGCAAAGCAGCCCGATCTAGATTCTCTACTGAGGTAACAATTGGCAAACGTCCAATGAACTCTGGAATCATGCCAAACTTCAACAAATCCTCTGGCATTACATCTGCAAAAGGATCATTGGTTTGCTTATCTTTTTCACTCTGTAAAGTGGCATTGAATCCAACACCAGCTTTGCCTTTGCGACCTTCGATAATTTTCTCTAGCCCTGCAAATGCTCCACCGACAATAAACAGAACATTTGAGGTATCAATTTGAATGAACTCTTGATGAGGGTGCTTACGGCCGCCTTGTGGTGGTACTGATGCGGTAGTTCCCTCAAGAATCTTTAACAAAGCTTGCTGAACGCCCTCACCTGAAACATCTCGGGTAATCGATGGGTTTTCGCTCTTGCGTGCCACCTTATCGATTTCATCAATGTAGATAATTCCTTGCTCGGCTTTCTTTACATCAAAATCAGCGGCTTGAATCAACTTCAAAAGAATGTTTTCGACATCTTCACCGACATATCCAGCCTCGGTCAATGCTGTTGCATCTGCAATCGCAAATGGAACATTCAGCATTCTGGCAAGAGTTTGTGCGAGAAGTGTTTTTCCGCAACCGGTTGGTCCCAACAAAAGAATATTGCTCTTGGAAAGTTCGACACCATCTTCGCGATGACGGTCGCCGGCCTTGATGCGCTTGTAGTGGTTGTACACCGCAACAGAAAGAGATTTCTTAGCGCGATCCTGACCAATCACATATTGATCTAGGAAGTCGTAAATTTCTTGTGGCTTGGGTAGCTCCTTAAAGCCTTCGGACGAAGCTTCAGATAATTCATCCTCGATGATTTCATTACAGAGATCGATGCATTCATCGCAGATATAGACGCCAGGTCCGGCAATTAGCTTCTTGACCTGCTTCTGGGTCTTGCCGCAGAAGGAACACTTGAGAAGATCGCCGCTTTCACCGATGCGAGTCACTGAACGCCTACTTTCTTTAGGGAAGGCACATATCGTAAATCGCCATGCATCAACCATGTGGGCGAAACATGTTCGCCCTGAGAGTAATTAACTATTTCTTGGCTGAAGCTTTACGAGAAGCAAGGATTTGGTCGACAAGGCCATACTCAACAGCTTCAGCTGAGGTAAGAATCTTGTCGCGCTCAATATCTTTTCCAATCTCCTCTTTTGACTTCTTGGAGTGCTTGGAAAGCATCTCTTCGAGAAGTTCACGCATACGCAAAACCTCTCGAGCTTGAATCTCAATATCAGAACCCTGTCCGCCACCTTCACTGTAAGGCTGGTGAATCAAGATTCGGGAATGCTCCAACGCATAACGCTTGCCCGCAGTTCCTCCTGCCAGCAACACAGCAGCGGCCGAGGCAGCTTGTCCCAAACAGATTGTCATCACATCTGGGCGAACAAATTGCATGGTGTCGTAAATTGCAGTTAGAGCTGTGAAGGATCCACCGGGAGAGTTGATGTACATCATGATGTCGCGATCAGGATCCATTGATTCAAGGGTCAATAACTGAGCCATGACATCGTTGGCGACAGTGTCATCAATTCCTTGTCCAAGGAAAATAATGCGCTCTTCAAATAACTTTGTGTACGGATCTAATCTCTTGTATCCATATGCGGTGCGCTCCTCGATTGTTGGGAGCACATAACGATTGTGAATGTCATTTATTTTCATCGTGCGGTTCCGCCACTTCCTGATACCTGTCCAGCTGACTTAACTACATGATCAACAAAGCCATACTCTTTGGCTTCTTCTGCTGTGAACCAACGGTCACGATCTGAATCTGCTGTGATGGTGTCCATCTTTTGACCTGTGTGATGGGCAATTAGCTCTGCCATCTTCTTCTTTGTGAATGACATCTGCTCCGCTTGAATCTTGATATCTGATGCGGTTCCACCAATTCCACCTGAAGGTTGGTGCATCATGATGCGCGCATGTGGCAAGGCATAACGCTTGCCTGGCGCACCAGCACATAACAAGAACTGACCCATAGAGGCAGCAAGTCCCATTGCAACTGTTGCAACATCATTCTTGATGTATTGCATGGTGTCATAAATTGCCATTCCCGCAGAGATAGAACCTCCGGGAGAGTTAATGTAAAGGTAAATGTCTTTTTCAGGATCTTCGGCAGCCAATAACAACATCTGAGCTGCAATTGCATTTGCCATGGTGTCTTCAACGACAGAGCCCAAGAAAATGATGCGTTCTTTTAGAAGCCGGTTGTAAACCTGGTCATCCAAACCGCCGGCACCTGCGCTCGCCAAGCGTGGGGTAATTAGCTCCACAAATTCCTCCTGATAAAAGTTATGTAGTGACCCTAACGCTCACAGGGCCAAAATGCTTCCTCGAAATAGGTAAATCGGGCGCTGTTCGCTAAAAGCGGAGCGGAGTTAAGCCTGAGGCTCTTCTGCTTTCTTCGGAGCCAAAGCTGAGAGATCTACCTTGTTGCCCGAAGCATCCTTAACTGTGACTCTTTCGAGAACAACAGCAAGACCCTTTGTGCGTGCTACCTCAGCCATCAAGGTTGCCACTTGGCCAGCTTGGGTAATTTGCTGAACAAACTGGTCTGGTGTCATCTGATATCTAGCAGCGGTACGAATCAAATACTCGGTTAACTCTGCCTCTGAAACCTGAACCTCTTCTGATTTCACAATCGCATCTAGCAGGAAATCCCCGCGCACAGAACTTGTGACCTCTTCTGTTACCTCTTTGCGATGGGTTTCATCCTCAAGACGATTTTCCTTCTCAAGATGATCATGAACCTCATCATTTACTAAGTTCTCTGGGACTGGAATTTCAACGGTATCTAGCAGAAGCTTGAGCAGATTATCCCGTGCTTGCGCGCCTTGCTCCATGGACTTTAAGCGAGTCAAACGCTCACGAACATCAGCTTCAAGTTCTTTCAAAGTTTCAAACTCGCTTGCCAACTTCGCAAAATCATCATTTAGCTCTGGCAACTCACGCTTCTTGACCGCTTTGAGAGTTACTTCAACTTCACCAGTCTCGCCCTCTTTCATTCCCACAAGTGGCGCGTTGAACTTCTTGCTCTCTTCAACCTTCATTCCTTCAAGCGCTGCATCAAGCCCATCAATCATGCGGTTTGAGCCAACTTCGTAAGAGATTCCGTTAGCTGAGCCGCCTTCGATTTCTTTGCCATCAACTCGTGCGACTAAATCAATTGAGACAAAATCTCCCGAGGCTGCATCTTTTTCAACAGTTGTTAAAGTTCCAAAGCGAATTCTTAGCGCTTCAATCTGGTCTTCAACATCCTTATCGGTGACCTTTACATCATCAACAGAAACCTCTAGCTTTGAAAAATCCGGCAGCTTGATTTCTGGACGGATATCTACTTCAACTTCAAACTTAACTAGCTCATTGTCTTTAAGCTCTTTAATGTCAACGGTTGGACGTCCAACTACAAGAACATCATTCTCGCGAGCAGCTTGGGTATAAAAATCAGGAAGTGCATTATTGATTGCCTCATCCAAAACGGTTCCGCGACCAACGCGCTGATCAATCATCGCACGAGGAACTTTTCCTTTACGGAAACCTGGAATCACTACTCGCTCAGAGATTGATTGGTATGCACGCTTTACATGTGGTTCGAGATCAGTGAAATCAACATCAATCGAAATTCTTACTCGAGTTGCGGAAATACTTTCGACAGCGCTTTTCACAGGA
>RFSC01000056.1 GCA_009924185.1 Actinomycetota bacterium | reverse complement strand
GCTTCAGAGAGATGGCACACCGCGGAGAACTCCCCGGTATTACGAAAGCTTCCTGGTAACAACTATCGGATAGGTCTCGCAAGAGATACCACCCGAAGAAAGGCGATGAGCCAACAATGACAATGACAGACCCAATCGCAGACATGCTTGCACGTCTGCGTAACGCAAATACGGCTTACCATGATGTGGTTGCAATGCCATCATCATCGGTAAAGGTTCGTATTGCAGAGATCCTTCAAAAAGAGGGTTATATCGGTAGCTACAAAGTTACTGACAACCCAGAAGGATTTGGAAAGACCCTAGTAATTGATTTGAAGTACGGCGCAAACCGTGAGCGTTCTATCGCCGGTCTACGTCGTGTTTCAAAGCCTGGTCTTCGCGTTTACGCGAAATCAACTGGCCTACCAAAGGTTCTTGGTGGACTTGGTGTAGCAATCATCTCTACTTCACAAGGTTTGCTTACTGATAAGCAGGCTAACAAGCAGGGCGTAGGCGGAGAAGTTCTCGCCTACGTATGGTGATCACTATGTCACGTATTGGAAAAATGCCGGTCACAATTCCTTCAGGAGTTGAGGTAAATATCGCGGGACAAAACATCTCTGTTAAGGGACCTAAGGGAACTTTGTCACATGTTCTGCCAGATTTGATTACCCCAAAGAAGGAAGAGAACTCACTAGTTCTTGCTCGTGCCAATGATGAGCGCGCTGCAAAATCACTACATGGTTTGTCACGTACTTTGGTTTCAAACATGATTACTGGTGTAACAACCGGTTACTCAAAGAAGATTCAAATCGTTGGTGTTGGTTACAAGGTAGCTGCAAAGGGTAAGGATCTTGAGTTCGCACTCGGATACTCACACCCAGTTCCATTCTCAGCTCCAGAAGGAATCTCCTTCAATGTTGAATCACCAACTGAATTAGTTGTTTCAGGTGTAGATAAGCAACTTGTTGGCGAAGTTGTTGCAAAGATTCAAAAGTTGCGTAAGGCCGATCCATATAAGGGTAAGGGCTTGCATCTACAGGGTCAGCGCATTCGTCGCAAGGCTGGAAAGACAGGTAAGAAGGCATGAGAATCACTAAGAAGATTGTTAAGGGTTCTACTCGAGTTGCCCGCGCACGTCGTCACTTCCGTGTTCGTAAGCGCCTTACCGGTACTCCAGAGCGTCCACGTTTAGTTGTGACCCGCTCTGCACGTCACCTTGTTGCCCAGATTGTTGATGATTCCATCGGTCACACCTTGGCATCAGCTTCAACAATGGAAAAAGATCTTCGCGCTACATCAGCTGACAAGACAAAGAAGGCCCGCACTGTTGGCCAACTTGTTGCTGATCGTGCAAAGGCAAAGGGAGTTACTACGGTCGTATTTGATCGTGGTGGAAATCGCTACACCGGACGCGTAGCTGCACTTGCTGAAGGTGCTCGCGAGAATGGATTGGAGTTCTAATGTCAAACGTCGAGAACACAGCTCCAGAGGCTGAAAAGCCAAAGCGCGGTCGCGATAAGCGCGAACGTCGTGAAGAGCGCACCTCTGAGAAGTCTCCATACATTGAGCGCGTTGTATTCATCAACCGTGTAGCAAAGGTTGTTTCCGGTGGTCGCCGTTTCTCCTTCACCGCACTTGTAGTGCTTGGTGATGGAAATGGAATGGTTGGCGTTGGTTATGGAAAAGCAAAAGAGGTTCCACAAGCAATCGCTAAGGCCGTTGAAGAAGCAAAGAAATCATTTTTCAAAGTTCCACGTATCCAAGGCACAATTCCTCACCCAGTTCAGGGTGAAGATGCAGCCGGCGTAGTTCTACTTCGCCCAGCTGCTCCTGGTACCGGTGTTATCGCTGGTGGTCCAGTTCGTGCCGTACTTGAGTGCGCAGGAATTACCGATGTTTTGACCAAGTCACTTGGTTCAAACAACCCAATCAACATGGTTCACGCCACCGCAGCTGCGCTAAAGATGTTGGAAGATCCAGCAGCGATCGCAGCACGTCGTGGACTTCCACTTGAGCGCGTTGCTCCAGCAGCTGTTATCCGCGCTATGACAACAACGGCAGGTGCGTAATGCCACGTCTAAAGGTCACACAGGTTCGTTCCAAAGTCGGCAATGCTCCAGAACAACGCGACACACTTCGTTCGCTAGGTTTGAAGCGCATTGGTGATGTTGTGGTGAAAGAAGATCGTCCCGAGATTCGCGGAATGGTCCATCATGTTCGCCACCTCATCAAAGTTGAGGAGGTTGAATAACAATGGTTCTTAAGGCTCATCATCTCCGTCCTGCGCCAGGCGCAAAGAAGGAAAAGACTCGTAAGGGTCGCGGTGAAGGTTCCAAAGGTAAAACCTCTGGTCGTGGTGGAAAAGGAACACGTGCTCGTAACGTAGTTCGCGCTGGTTTCGAAGGTGGAGCAATGCCACTCGTACAGCGTCTACCAAAACTTCGTGGATTCAAGAATCCAGAAACCGTTACCTATCAGGCGGTCAACGTCTCAACCATCAACGCGCTATTCCCAAAGGGTGGCGATGTTTCAGTTGAGGATCTATACAAAGTTGGCGCAGCCCGTAAAGGTCACCCTGTCAAAGTCCTAGGAAATGGCGATATCTCCGTTAAGGTGAATGTCACTGTTCATAGCTTCTCATCATCTGCTTCAGAGAAAATCTCTGCAGCTGGAGGAAGCATCAAGGCGCTTTAATCAGATTTTCGGATTGAAATAGGAGAAGAAAGTGTTGCTATCAGTATTCGGTAAGGCGTTTAAGACGCCTGATCTACGTCGCAAGATTTTCTTCACCCTTGCCATCATGGCAATCTTCCGTACCGGTTCAGTAATCCCAACCCCAGGTGTTTCGTATTCCGCAGTTCAACGCTGTTTGGCAAATGTTGACACCGGTGGGTTGTTTGGATTGATCAATCTATTTAGCGGTGGTGCGTTACTACAGCTTTCAGTTTTCGCACTTGGCATCATGCCTTACATCACCGCTTCGATTATCGTCCAACTTTTGACCGTGGTAATTCCTCGCTTTGAAACATTGAAGAAGGAAGGTCAATCAGGAACCGCCAAGCTAACTCAGTACACCCGTTATCTAACAATTGCGTTAGCGGTTCTACAGAGCACAGGTTTGGTGGCGGTTGCTCGTACACCTGGTCGTTTGATCAATGGCTGTACCGAAGCGATCATTCCTGATACCTCATGGCTTCGAATTGCAACCATGATTGTTGTAATGACAGCTGGAACATCTGTTGTGATGTGGCTTGGTGAGTTGATTACAGATCGCGGTGTCGGTAACGGTATGTCAATCTTGATCTTCACCTCAATCGCAGCCAGCTTCCCAGGACAGCTTTGGTCAATCAAGTTGTCACGTGGCTGGCCAACCTTCTCATTCATCATTGCGGTAGGAATTTTGATTGTGGCAGCGGTTGTATTTGTTGAGCAGTCACAGCGCCGTATTCCAGTTCAATACGCCAAGCGTCAGGTTGGTCGTCGCCAGTACGGTGGCACCACTACCTACATTCCAATCAAGGTAAACCAGGCTGGCGTTATCCCAGTTATTTTCGCCTCTTCATTGCTATACATCCCATCCTTGGTAGCTAACTTCGCTAACTCGCAAGCACCATGGGCGGTTTGGATCTCCACAAACTTTGTACAGGGCGATCACCCGGTTTATATCGCGGCATACGCGTTACTAATTATTTTCTTCGCATACTTCTATGTTGCAATTACCTTCAACCCAGAAGAGACCGCAGAAAATATGCGTAAGTACGGTGGCTTTATCCCAGGTCCGTGCCGGTAAGCCGACCAGTGATTATCTGCAATATGTACTAAACCGCATCACAGCTCCAGGTTCTCTATATCTTGCGTTGGTTGCGATTATTCCGATTATTGCTTTGGTGCTCTTTGGCGCATCGCAGAACTTCCCATTTGGTGGAACCGCGATTCTGATTGTGGTCGGTGTTGGTCTTGATACTGCAAAGCAGATCGAGAGCCAGCTACAACAGCGCTCCTATCTATGAGGGATTCCTGCGCTAATGCGTTTGATCCTGGTTGGACCACCAGGTGCAGGCAAAGGAACTCAAGCAGTACACCTCGCCGCACATTATTCAATTCCACATATCTCTACCGGTGATATTTTCCGCGCCAATTTAAAAGAGGGAACTGAGCTTGGTCTACAGGCAAAAGGTTTTATGGATAAAGGTGAATTGGTTCCTGATTCAGTAACCAATGCGATGGTTAAGGATCGTTTAACACATCCAGACACTGCCAATGGATTTCTCTTGGATGGTTTCCCGCGAAATGTTGCTCAGGCCGAGGTTTTGAAAGCAATCTTGGAGGAGAAGAAAACTCCAATTGATGCCGCACTTGAGTTAGCGATTGAAAACTCCGAGATAATTAAGCGACTCTCTTCACGTCGTACCTGTCGCGGTTGCGGTAAGGCTTTTCCGGGTGCGCTAGATAAATGTGATTCTTGTGGTGGCGAGCTTTACCAACGTGATGATGACAAAGAAGAGGTTATCGCCCGTCGCCTAGAGGTTTATGCCGAACAAACCGCGCCAATCATTGCTTTTTACCGCTCTGCAGGGCTGCTAATTACGATTCCTGCGGTGGGAGATGTTGCAGAGATTACCGCTGGGGCTATCAAAGCTCT
>RFSC01000055.1 GCA_009924185.1 Actinomycetota bacterium | reverse complement strand
ACCCAGTTTTTCCAAATCTTTTTTGGTGCGCTGAGATAGTTTTGGTGAAAGCGCTGGCAACAATCGTGGACCAGCCTCAACCAAATAGACATCAATATTTTTAGCCGCATCTGCGTTGTCAGAGGAAAGCGGACCCCGCTTTAACTCTGCGATAGCTCCGGCCATCTCAACTCCGGTTGGGCCACCGCCAACTACCGCGATAGAAAACTTGGTGTCATCTTCAAAACGACAGAGATCCTCAAAGCGGCGCATGATTTCAGATCTGATATTTAAAGCTTCATTGACAGTTTTCATACCCAAAGCATTTTCAGCAACACCTTTGATGCCAAAATCATTAGTTGCAGATCCCAAAGCCACAATTAAATAATCAAAATCTAAAACCTCACTGGAATCCAACTTCACACTTTTATTTTTGTGGTCAACAGAGATTGGTGAACCCATGCGGAACTTGACCTTAGTTTTTCGCAAGGCGCCGCGGATTGGATAAGCCACGTGATCGGCAGCTAAGCCAGCGGTTGAGACTTGATAAAGCAGTGGCAAAAAGGTTTGAAAATTGTGGCGGTCTATCAATGTGACATCTGCGATTCCATCAAGGGCCCGGGCAGCGGTTAAACCACCGAAACCTGCTCCGAGAATGACTACCTTTGGCCGCGACACTTGAGAAAGTCTATCGTTGAGCGGCGCGCCGAATACTGGTCACAGGAGCATCAGGTTATGTAGGTGGCCGCTTAGTGCGAGCTTTGCTCAATGATCAAATGCAGGTGCGGATTTTTGTGCGGGATAAATCAAAGGTCTTGGGTCAGCCTTGGATTAATGATGTTGAACTGGCAGTTGGAAATGCCAGCAATTACGAAGAAACATTGGCGGCTTTGCAAGGGGTACACACAGCGTTTTATCTATTGCACTCAATTGGCGTAGGAACTCATTTTGATGAAATTGAAGCTGCAATGGCAGATAATTTTTCACGAGCAGCACAGGCAGCAGGTGTTTCACAGATTGTTTATCTTGGTGGAATTGCAAATGATGATAAGCAAAGCAAACATTTAGCATCACGGGCACGCACTGGAGAATTACTCGCAGCTGGCAAAGTTCCAGTAATGGAGTTGCGCGCGGGAATTATTATTGGATCTGGTTCCGCTTCCTTTGAAATGTTGCGTCACTTGACCCATCGTCTTCCTGTGATGACAACACCAAAGTGGGTATCAAACTTAACCCACCCAATTGCGATTCGAGATGTGCTTTGGTATCTGACCAGTGTTGCCAAATTAGAAAAACCGGTAGGTGGCATCTTTGATATTGGTGGTCCAGAGATTCTCTCCTACGCAGATATGATGCAGAAGTTTGCCGCCTGTTCTGGCCTTAGAAGACGTTGGATTATTCGGGTGCCGGTATTAACGCCAAAACTTTCTAGTTTGTGGATCGGTTTAGTAACACCTGTTCCGACCGCACTTGCACGACCACTAATCGGATCATTGATTAATGAAACTGTCGCAGATCCAAAGAAGAGCATTGATTCCATTGTGCCAAAGCCCAAAGAGGGATTAATTGATGTAACAACGGCGATTAATCTGGCTTTAACTAGAACCTCTAGTAATCAGGTTGAAACCCGATGGTCTGATGCAACTGCGCCAACTGCGCCATGGCAGAAAGCGCAAAGTGATCCGGATTGGGCCGGCGAAATGATTTTGCGGGATAGAAGAGAGGTGCTGACCGATGCACCAATTAACTGTGTTTGGCGCTCTATTGAAGAGATTGGTGGCGAAACCGGTTGGTATGGCGCGGATTTCTTGTGGTGGGCGCGCGGTGTATTGGATCGCCTAGTTGGTGGTGTTGGTTTGCGTCGCGGCCGACGCGATCCGAAGCATTTACGAGTGGGAGATGGTTTAGATTTTTGGCGAGTAGAGGCGGTAGAGAAAGAAAAGATTTTGCGGCTCTATGCAGAGATGATTTTGCCGGGCAAGGCTTGGCTGGAGTTTCGCATTGAGCAGGAAGGTGAACAGGTTCGCATAATTCAAGAGGCAACCTTCTCGCCCCGCGGATTAGGTGGACAGTTGTATTGGTATGCGATTTTGCCGCTACACGCCTTCGTCTTTCCAACAATGTTGCGCAATATTGTACGTAGCTCGAAAAGAAAGGCATTATTCGGCTAATGCATGAGTTTGATGAAGAGATTGATGCGCTCGCTGCGAAGATTCTCGAGTATTCACTAGTTAGGTTAAAGAAGGATCCACCACTTGATGGACCTTGGAGTTATGAAGAGCTATACGCCGAAGTCGGGGAGACCATCACTGAGAATGGTTTGGGTGGCGAAAAAGCTTTAGATATCTTCAAACATGTACTTGCACAAGCCTGTATCTCTACCGATCACCCCAGATATTTAGCTTTCATTCCCTCTGCTCCGACCGAATCATCAAACCTTTTTGATTTAGTGGTTGGTGCCTCAGCCCTTTATGGTGGCTCTTGGTTGGAGGGTGCTGGCGCCGTATTTGCTGAGAATCAAGCCTTGAAGTGGCTTAGTGATTTAGCTGGATTGCCAGAAACTTCTGGCGGAGTTTTTGTACAAGGTGGAACAGTAGGAAACCTATCTGCATTGGTAGCAGCACGGCATGCTGCCCGCAGTAAATATCCTGCGGTAAAACGCTGGGCGATTGCATGTTCCAATGAAGCGCACTCTTCAATCAAATCTGCGGCAGATGTTATGGATGTTGATGTTTTGGCGATTCCAACTGATAAAAACCACAAATTGCAGGGAAGTACCGTCGCTTTTGAGATTGATCAATACCATCGCAACCATCCAGACCATCAAATCTTTGCGGTAGTTGCTACTGCTGGCACAACCAACTTGGGAATTATTGATGATTTGTATGGCATTGGAAAAGCCGCCAATGAGCGAGGGATTTGGTATCACGTTGATGGCGCTTATGGATTAGCGGCTTTGGCTTCACCGCGCTCTAAACCTTTGTTCAAAGGTGTTGAGTTAGCGGATTCATTTATTGTTGATCCACACAAATGGCTCTTTGCCCCATTCGATGCCTGCGCACTTGTTTATCGCAATCCGGAGTTAGCCCGTAAAGCGCATACCCAACATGCTGGATATCTAGACACTTTGGATGATGGACATTGGAACCCATCTGATTATGCGATTCACTTAACCCGTCGTACCCGAGGATTGCCATTTTGGTTTTCCCTGGCAACTCATGGCACCAAAAAATATGCCGAGTCGATGGACAAAACCATGGATGTCGCACGTGAAGCGGCGCTGTTGATTAAGGAACATCCAAATCTAGAGTTGTTGATGGAGCCAGAGCTTTCCATTGTTGCTTTCACCAGAAAAGGTTGGCAACAAAGTGATTATCAAAAATGGAGCGATAAGTTGCTCAATGATCAGATTGGTTTTGTCACCCCTTCATCTCATGAAGGTCAGCCAATCCTGCGTTTTGCAATTGTTAACCCTTGGACCTCAACTACCGATATAAAGGTAATTCTGGCCACCCTCTAAATCCCAAATTTCTCCCGTTCTTGAGGTTGAATATCGCCGTGGAAGAGATTTCATTGCAGCTGCAGGACACCCTCTCTGATTTAGAGGTGCGGATCCTGGATTTCGAACGCCAATGGTGGAGGTACGCCGGCGCCAAAGATGCTGCCATCAAAGAGCTCTTCCAAATCTCCGCCAAGGAGTATTACGAGCTACTAAACAATTTGATTGACCGGCCCGATGCCCTGGCCGCCGCCCCCTTACTAATTAAGCGGCTACGCCGCCTACGCGAGGCCCGGGTCTCCGCACGCTCCATCTAGATAGGTAAATCCCCCCGGATTTGAGGGCGGGAATACTTGCCTCTAGGCTTGGCGTTAGCACTCGCCGGATGAGAGTGATAAGTCATCCGAACCACTTCTAGCTAATAGGGAGTCTAAACACCATGGCAAAGATGATTGCCTTTAACGAAGATGCACGTCGCGGCCTAGAGCGGGGTATGAACACCCTGGCTGATGCGGTCAAGGTAACCCTTGGACCACGCGGACGAAATGTTGTTCTTGAAAAAAAGTGGGGCGCACCAACTATCACTAACGATGGCGTCTCGATCGCAAAAGAGATCGAACTGGATGATCCATGGGAAAAAATCGGCGCTGAATTAGTTAAGGAAGTTGCTAAGAAGACCGATGATGTCGCCGGTGATGGAACTACTACCGCAACTGTTTTGGCGCAAGCACTTGTTCGCGAAGGTCTGCGCAACGTTGCTGCCGGTTCAAATCCAATGGCTCTTAAGAAAGGCATTGAGAAGGCTGTTGACGCTATCTCTGCCGAGCTTTCTGCAATGGCAAAGCCGGTAGAAACCAAAGAGCAGATTTCAGCTACCGCATCTATCTCTGCTGCTGATTCAACAATCGGCGAGATGATTGCAGAGGCGATGGACAAGGTTGGCAAAGAGGGAGTTATCACCGTAGAAGAGAGCAACACCTTTGGTCTCGAACTAGAGCTAACTGAAGGTATGCGTTTTGATAAGGGTTACATCTCTCCATACATGGTGACCGATACCGAGCGCATGGAAGCGGTTTTGGAGGATGCATATGTATTGATCTGCAACTCCAAGATCTCAAACATCAAAGATTTAGTTCCAATTTTGGAAAAGGTAATGCAGGCAGGAAAGCCACTTGCCATCATCGCTGAAGATGTTGAGGGCGAAGCGCTTGCAACACTAGTTGTTAACAAGATCCGCGGAACCTTCCGCTCCGCAGCTGTTAAGGCACCAGGATTT
>RFSC01000054.1 GCA_009924185.1 Actinomycetota bacterium | reverse complement strand
CCGCTCCCCATTTGGAAAAGCGGGCAGCCTTTACTCCGGTACTCGAGCTGATGACATCGTTGTGCGATGTATCCGCGGATTGCTTGAGAGAAATCCGCAGGTAAAGCCATCTGATATCGATGATGTTGCGATAGCTGCTGCAACTCAGTTTGGTGATCAAGGAATGAATATCGGCAGAAGCGCTTCATTGCTCGCAGGATTGCCAAACACCGTTCCTGGATATTCCATTGATCGTTGGTGTGCAGGTGCGATGACCTCAGTTACAACATTGGCCGGTTCAATCAATATGGGTGCATACGATTTAGCAATCGCTGGCGGTGTTGAGCACATGGGCAACCATCCAATGGGTGAAGGTATGGATCCAAACCCACGTTACTTGGCAGAAAAATTAGTGGATACAGATGCGCTATCCATGGGTAACACAGCAGAAAGATTGCATGACAAGTTTCCTCACCTTACAAAGGAGCGCGCTGATAAGTATGCGCTTAACTCACAGTTAAAAACTGTTGCCGCTTACAACGCTGGAAAGATTCAACCAAACTTGATTCCAGTTGCGGTGAGAAATGCAGAGCTTGGTTGGGGTGTTGCAACAGTTGATGAACCACCACGCCCTGGCACAACCCTTGAAGGATTAGCTGCACTAAAGACTCCATTCCGCGCTGCAGGAAGAGTTACCGCTGGAAATGCTGCCGGGTTAAATGATGGTGCAACCGCTGCTTTGCTTGCAAGCGAAGCAAAAGCAAAAGAGTTGGGATTAACGCCTAAGGCCAAGTTAGTCACCTTTGCTTTTGCCGGTGTTGAGCCCGAGATTATGGGTTATGGACCGGTTCCATCGACCCTTAAAGCTCTAGCAAAAGCCGGGTTAAAGATTGAAGATATTGGCTTATTTGAAGTTAATGAAGCCTTTGCTATCCAGGTTCTTTCCTTCCTGGATTATTTCGGTATTTCCGATGATGATCCACGGGTAAATATCTATGGCGGCGCAATTGCAGTTGGACATCCCTTGGCATCCTCAGGAATTCGCTTGATGCTAAATCTCGCAGAAGGATTTAAAGAGCGTCCCGATGTGCGTTATGGAATTACAACTATGTGTATCGGACTTGGCATGGGCGGAACTGTTATTTGGGAAAACCCTAACTACAACGGTAAGGCGGCCTAACCATGACTGAAATGACAACTCCTACTGGCGCGCCCGAAGAGGTAGTAACTAAAGCGATAGTGCGCGAAATTGATCTTTCCGCATTTGGCGCATCAGGAACTCTCTCGCTCATCACAATTGATAACGGCATGGATCACACTCGTCCCAATACCTTGGGTCCGAAATCTTTACAGGAGTTGGACAACGCAATTACTGCGGCGGAGAACTCCTCGTCAGTTGCGATTGCGATTACCGGCAAGCCATTTATTTTTGCCGCAGGTGCGGACTTATCAGGATTGCCATTTGTCACCGACAAGAGCCAAGCATTGAGTATCGGAAAGTATGGCCATGATGTCTTTAAGAGGCTGGGGCGCAGCAAGAAACCTACATTTGCCTTTATCAATGGTTTAGCTTTGGGTGGCGGCCTTGAGGTTGGCTTGCATTGTCATTATCGAACATTGGCCTCAACCGCTTTCACCGCACTTCCAGAGTGCTTCTTAGGAATCGTTCCTGGCTGGGGCGGAGCAACATTGCTACCTAAACTGATTGGACCAGAAAAAGCGGTTCAGGTAATTATTCTCAATGCGCTAAACAACAACACCATGATGAAAGCAAAAGATGCACTTGGTCTTGGCGTTGTAGACGCGGTATTTGAACCTGCTGATTTCCTGGAGAGATCTGTCGCTTTTGCTGCAGGAATCATCTCTGGTAAGCAAAAGATCGAACGCAAAGATCACTCCGCAGATAGCGCTGCTTGGGACGCCGCAATTGCAACGGGCAAAGCAGCGGTCGCCAAGAAGTATGGTGGAGCTGAGATCGCCGCTCCCCTTCAAGCGTTGGAGTTAATCACAGCTGCCCGCACCAATACTTTGGATCAAGGCTTTGATGCTGAGGATGAGATTTTGGCAAATCTAGTAATGGGTAATCCATTGCGCGCCTCTCTATATGCCTTCAATTTGATTCAAAAGAAACGCAAGAAGGTTGAAGGCGCACCAAAGCCAGCAGTGGCCCGCAAGGTAACCAAGGTTGGCGTAGTTGGAGCTGGACTAATGGCATCTCAATTGGCTCTGCTACTCGTAAGAAATCTAAAGGTGCCAGTTGTTATGACCGACCTGGATCAAGCCCGTGTAGATAAGGGTGTTGAGTGGGTCCGTACTGAGATTTCAAAATTGGTTGAAAAGAAGAGATTGAGTGAAGAGGCGGGACGACGTCTCTCACTTTTGGTTTCTGGCTCTGTAGACCAAAAAGTATTTGCGACCGCGGATTTCATCATCGAAGCGGTATTTGAGGAGTTAGCAATTAAGCAGAAACTCTTCAAAGACCTGGAGGCAATCATTTCGCCAGAGTGTGTATTGGCTACCAATACCTCCTCCCTCTCTGTAGAAAAGATGGGTGAAGGCCTGGCTCATCCAGAGCGAGTGGTTGGTTTCCACTTCTTCAATCCAGTAGCTGTCATGCCATTACTCGAGGTTGCGCGAACCTCAAAAACAGATGATGCAACAACAGCAACTGCGATCAATGTTGGTAAAGAGTTAAAGAAGACGATGATCATCTGCAAGGATGCTCCTGGCTTTGTAGTAAATCGTCTGCTAACTAGATTCATGGGTGAAGTCACCGATGCGGTTGATGAAGGAACGCCAGCAGATGTTGCAGACAATGCGCTGCGACCACTTGGCTTCCCGATGTCCCCCTTCGAGTTATTTGGATTGGTGGGCCCAGGTGTTGCACTGCATGTTTCCAAGACATTGCATAACAACCTTGGTCCGCGCTACCGCATCTCTCCAACCGTCCAGCGTTTGGTTGATAATGGAGTAAAGAGCTTCTACATCAAGGATGAATCTGGAAAGTTAGCGCCAAATCCAGAGGCATTGGCACTGGTTGAAAAGGGCAGCAAGGCTTCAACCTCAGAAGAGGTTCGCATGCGCGCGCTTAAGGCTTTGGCTGAAGAAGCTCGGATGATGCTGGATGAAGGCGTGGTCTCAACCCCAGCCGAGATAGATCTATGTATGTTGCTCGGCGCCGGTTGGCCAATGCACCTAGGTGGAATTCTTCCTTATCTAGACAGAGAAGGAATTAGTGAAGCGGTTTGCGGTCAACGGTTTCATCCGCATGGAGTTGCATCGCTTCCTGCCTAATTGAAGCCCAGCCAACAAGTTGGCGGGCCACGTTTTGGGCAGTAATTCCAAGATCCTCCAGGATCTCATTTCGTTTGGAATGTTCAATGAACTCTAGCGGTACTCCAATAGAGTGAATTGGGGTCGTCACAGAGTTCTCGCGGAAAATCTCTGAGATGGTACTTGCGATGCCGCCATGTTTAATGCCATCTTCCAAGACAACGACTCTGGTGTAGCGCTGTGCCATAGACATCAAAGCTTGGGCTGGCAATGGCTTAACCCATCGTGGGTCGACTACGGTAACGCCAACCCCTTCTCTGTAAGCCTGCGCCGCAGCTTCAACTGCAATTGAAGCCATCGCTCCGATGCTAACCAACAAAACATCAGCGCTCTCGCCACGATACAAAATATCAAGGCCCTCTCTTCTTTCAAAGGCTGGAAGATCTTTTGCAACAGCACCTTTTGGAAAGCGAATGATTGATGGAGCATCATTAATCTCTAAACACTCCCCTAGTAATTCATTGAGCAGATTTCCATCGCGCGGAGCTGCAACATGTGCGGTTGGAACAATTCCGGTCAAAGCCAAATCCCAGATGCCATGATGCGAAGGTCCATCGTCACCAGTGATGCCAGCCCGATCTAAAACAAAAGTGACACCCGCCTTATGTAATGCCACATCCAGCAAAAGTTGATCGAAGGCACGATTTAAAAATGTCGAGTAAACCGCTACGACAGGGTGCAATCCGGCGTACGCCATACCCGCGGCCGATGTAGTGGCATGTTGCTCTGCAATTCCAACATCTAAAGTTCGCTCTGGAAACTCTTTTTGGAACCTATCAAGACCAGTTGGTCCTAGCATGGCAGCGGTTACGGCAACCAGATCTGCTCGCTGCTTTCCATACTCCACTAAAGAGTTGGCAAAGACGTTGGTCCAAGTAGCTCCCGACTTGTTTAGCGGTTCCCCAGTTTCTGGATCCACTACGCCAACCGCATGAAACTTCTCTGCCTCATCTTGTACGGCAGGCGCATGTCCTCTGCCTTTTTCAGTAATTGCATGAACCAATACTGGTCCTTCAAACTTCTTAGCTTGATGTAAAGCCTTTTCGAGCGCAGCAATGTCATGTCCATCAACCGGGCCGATGTACTTCAATCCCAAATCTTCAAACATGCCCTGCGGAGCAACGATGTCCTTTATCCCTTTTTTCATGCCATGCAAGGTTTCATAAATCGGATGACCGACTACTGGGGTGCGCTCCAAAACCCCTTTGCCCCACTCTAAAAACTTTTCATAACCCTTTGTAGCTCGCAGAGTCGAAAGATAGGTCGCTACTCCACCAATTGTTGGTGAGTAAGAGCGCTCATTGTCATTAACAACAATTACTAAACGAAGATCTTCTGCTGCGGCTATATTGTTTAGAGCCTCCCATGCCATACCACCCGTTAAAGATCCATCTCCAACCACCGCTACTACTGTGCGCTCTTTCTCGCCCTTAATCATGAAGCCACGGGCGATTCCAT
>RFSC01000053.1 GCA_009924185.1 Actinomycetota bacterium | reverse complement strand
CACCCAAGAAGGTGGCACCCATGAAGAGGGTTTCCGCACCGCTTTAACATCACTAGTAAACAAGTTTGCCGAAGAGTGGGGATATATTCGCCGCAAAGAAGATCGCAGGCATGCCAGGAAAGTTGGCTGATTGCCAATGGACTGAACCAGAAAAATGTGAGCTCTATATTGTCGAAGGTGACTCCGCTGGTGGCTCCACAAAAGGTGGCAGAGATTCTCGTTTCCAAGCGGTCCTTCCAATCCGTGGCAAAATTTTAAATGTTGAAAAAGCCCGCATCGATCGCGTCTTACAAAACAACGAAGTGCAAGCCTTAATCACCGCGCTCGGTACCGGCATCCATGATGATTTTGATATTGCAAAGCTGCGTTATCACAAAGTGATTTTGATGGCCGATGCTGATGTTGATGGCCAACACATCCGCACCCTTTTATTAACTTTGCTATTCCGCTTTATGCGACCACTTATCGAGCAAGGTTATGTTTACTTTGCCCAACCACCACTTTACAAAATTAAATGGGGCGGCAAAGAACCAGTGCAGTACGCCTTCTCAGATAAAGAGCGTGATGGTTTTATCCAACTTGGTCTAGATGCTGGAAAGCGTTTACCAAAAGAGGATGGCATCCAACGTTTCAAAGGTCTCGGTGAAATGCCAGCTAAAGAGTTGTGGGATACCACCATGGATCCAGCACATCGAGTTTTGATGCGAGTGACTCTTGATGATGCAGCTGCTGCAGATGATCTTTTCTCGGTGTTAATGGGTGAAGATGTAGAACAACGCCGCCAATTTATTCAACGTAACGCCAAAGATGTTAGGTTCTTGGATATTTAAAAATGGAAAATTTAGAGAATCACGACAAAATCGAGGCGGTCGACCTCCAGGTCGAAATGGCCCGTTCTTATCTGGATTATGCGATGTCGGTCATTGTTGGCCGCGCACTTCCAGATATCCGTGATGGCTTAAAACCAGTTCACCGCCGCGTGCTTTACGCGATGTATGACGCGGGGTATCGCCCAGATAAGGGTTATTACAAATGCTCCCGCATCGTCGGTGATGTCATGGGTAATTACCACCCACATGGTGATGGCGCGATCTATGACACCTTGGTGCGTTTAGCGCAACACTGGTCACTTCGTTATCCATTAGTTGATGGCAACGGAAACTTTGGTTCCCCAGGAAATGATCCTGCGGCGGCAATGCGTTACACCGAGGCCCGCATGGCACCACTAGCCATGGAGATGATGCGGGATATCGATGAAGAGACCGTTGATTTCATCCCAAATTACGATGGCCGCTCTCAAGAACCAGTTGTTTTACCAAGTCGCTTTCCAAACCTTTTAGTTAATGGCTCTGCCGGTATCGCGGTTGGAATGGCGACAAACATTCCGCCACACAATCTGCGCGAAATTGCCGCAGCTGTGGAATGGGCTTTAGAAAACCCAGAGGCATCCAGCGAAGAAACTTTAACTGCGCTACTTGGAATCGTTAAAGGTCCAGATTTTCCAACCCGCGGAATTATTGTCGGCCGTCAGGGAATTGAAGAGGCTTATCGCACCGGCCGCGGCTCAATCACAATGCGCGCCGTTGTTGAAATTGAAGAGATAAACAAGCGCACCTGTTTGGTAATCACCGAACTTCCTTATCAAGTTAACCCAGACAATTTAGCTTTAAAGATCGCCGAGTTAGTTAAAGATGGAAAAATCAAAGGAATTGCAGATGTTCGCGATGAAGGAAATGAACGTCTTGGACAACGGTTAGTAATTGTTTTGCGCAATGATGCGACACCAAAGATTGTTTTAAACAATCTTTACAAACACACCCAATTACAGGATTCTTTTGGTGCCAACATGTTGGCGTTGGTTGACAATGTGCCGCGCACATTGCGCCTTGATGAATTTATCCGCCATTACATAACCCATCAGGTCGAAGTAATTGTTCGCCGCACCAAGTACCGACTCTCCGAGCGGGAAAAGAGAGCCCACATCTTGCGGGGTTATCTAAAGGCCCTTGATGCCCTTGATGCGGTTATTGCTTTGATCCGCGCCAGCGCTAACTCCGATGAAGCTCGCGCCGGTTTGATGAAACTTCTTGAGGTTGATGAAATCCAAGCCAACGCAATTTTGGATATGCAGCTACGCCGTCTTGCTGCTTTGGAGCGCCAAAAGATTATTGATGAGTATGAAACTTTGATGGCAGAGATCAAAGAGCTCACCACAATCCTTAATGATCCAGCCAAACAGAGGTTGATTATCAAAGCGGAGCTCGAAGAGATCGCCGAGAAATATGGCGACGATCGCCGTACCCAAATCGTGGCGGGGGATACTGATTTATCGGTCGAGGATCTAATCCCAGATCAAGATGTAGTTGTAACTATTACCCGTGGCGGATACGCCAAGCGCACCCGTGCAGACCTTTACCGCTCACAACGCCGTGGTGGCAAAGGTGTTAAAGGCGCAGCTTTAAAGCAAGATGACATTGTCGAACATTTCTTTACCGCATCCACCCATGATTGGTTGTTGTTCTTCACCAACCAGGGCCGGGTTTATCGCGCTAAAGTCCATGAACTTCCAGATGCGGGACGTGATGCACGTGGCCAACATGTCGCCAACCTTCTAGCTTTCAAACCAAATGAAAATATCGCATCAGTAATCTCAATCGCGGATTACTCATCACTACCTCACTTAGTTATCGCAACTAAAGGTGGCATCATTAAAAAGAGTCCGCTTGTTGAGTATGACTCACCACGCACCGGTGGTTTGATAGCAATCACTTTAAAAGACAACGATGAGGTGGTTGCTGCCTCTGCTATCACCAGTCAAGATGAGCTTTTGTTGATTTCCAAAAAAGGAATGTCATTACGTTTCACCGCAGATGATGAATCACTTCGCCCAATGGGAAGATCAGCTACCGGTGTTATTGGCATGAAGTTCCGTTCTGGTGATGAGTTGTTAACTATGTCCACAATTCGCACAGGTGATAACACCAAACAGAGTTATGTATTAACCGCTACCGATGGTGGTTTTGGAAAACGCACTAGCCTCGAGGAGTATCGCTCTCAAGGCCGTGGTGGAATCGGAGTTAAAGCGGCAAAGGTTGATGAGGATTCGCGCGGTGGGTTAGTTGGCGCACTTGTTGTAAATGAAGGCGATGAGATCTTGGTGATCACATCAGGTGGTGTTGTAATGCGCACCCCAGTTAAAGAGGTTCGTGAAACCGGTCGTGACACCATGGGGGTCCGCTTGGTAAACCTTGATGAAGGCACCCATGTTGTTTCACTCGCCAAAGTCAGTGAAGAGGATTAATAAATACGCACAAAAAACTGCTATTTTTGCGCCTGCTCGCATCTCAGGTAGCCTTGCGCTCCTGTTTGCGGGCCTATAGCTCAGCCTGGTTAGAGCGCTTCCCTGATAAGGAAGAGGTCAGTGGTTCAAGTCCACTTAGGCCCACGCTCCAACTTCAGTACTAGGGTTGTTGGCGCAAGACAATTAAATACGGGGACTTAGCTCAATTGGTAGAGCACCTGCTTTGCAAGCAGGGGGTTAGGGGTTCGATTCCCCTAGTCTCCACAAACTAGTCTCCACAATATTGCCTCCAAAAATTAGTTTCGAGAGGAAATCATGACAACAGATATGCCACCAATTTCAAGAGCGACACTTCATACCTCAATGGGTGACATTGTCATTGAACTGTTTCCAAATCATGCACCAAAAACCGTTGCTAACTTTGTTGAGTTAGCGGCTGGAATGCGGGAGTGGGTAAATCCAAACACTGGTGAAAAAACCAATCAACCGCTTTATGACGGCACTGTGTTTCATCGCGTAATCAAAGGTTTCATGATTCAAGGTGGCGATCCACTAGGTACCGGTACTGGTGGACCAGGTTATAGATTCGCAGATGAGTTTCATCCAGAGCTAACCTTTAGCAAGCCATATCTGTTAGCAATGGCAAACGCAGGTCCAGGAACAAATGGTTCACAATTCTTTATTACAGTTGCAGAAACCTCATGGTTAAACCGCAAGCACACCATTTTTGGTGAGGTAAAAGATGAAGCCTCGCAAAAAGTTGTGCAGGCAATCTCAGAGGTAAAGACCGGCGGCGCAGATCGTCCGGTGCAAGCGGTAAAAATTAACTCTGTTTCGCTATCCTAATTAAATGCGTCGCACAATTACCGGTTCGCTGGTATTTGTAATTGCTGCTTCATACCTTCTACAAATAACCGTTCCAGGATACGAAGAGCGTTTACTACTAAATCGTTTTTATGTTGAAAACGGTGAGTACTACCGCATGTTAACCGTGGCTTTAGTGCATGGCGGATTTATGCATTTAGGTTTTAACTTAATTGCACTACATGCTTTAGGAACCCCGTTAGAGGCCTACTTCAGCCGTCGTAAATTCATCGCATTGTTGGTGATTTCTTTACTTTCTGGCTCTGCGCTCTCAGTGTTTTTCAACCCCTCATATGTTTACTCAATCGGAGTGGATTGGCGTGGTCATTTAGGCGGTTTGATTGGTGGAACCCTGGCTACCCTCGTTCTTAACCGAACGAAGTAGCGCCTGCGCCACATCAATTACCTCAACATCTGACTCTCGCCCCTTAACTCCATCGCTAACCATTACCCGACAGAATGGGCAACCCACCGCAACTTCTTGTGCGCCAGTAGCGATCGCTTCATCAACTCGGTTCATATTGATTCGAGTACCGAGCTTTTCCTCCATCCACATTCTTCCGCCACCAGCGCCACAGCAGAAAGAGCGCTCTTTATTGCGCGGCATCTCCACCATATCTACGCCAGTTGATTCCAAGAGTTCGCGAGGTGGTTCATAAATCTGATTGTGACGACCTAAATAACAAGGATCGTGATAGGTCAACTTTTTGTTGGCTTTAGCAACTGGTTTCAATCTTCCTTCTTTAACAAGGGTATTGAGCTTGGGTGTGGTGCACCATCTCTAACTCAAAACCTTGTTGTTTGTAATCCCTACCAATTGTTGTAAAGCAATGCGGGCAGGTAACAACAACCTTCTTCTTACCCTTGTAATTTACATAAACCTCTTTGAAGGTTTCGATATTTTCGCGGGAGAGAATTTGATACAAAAACTCATTACCGGCACGTCGAGCAGGATCACCAGTACAGGTTTCTCTTGCACCCAAAACACCAAACTTCACACCAGACATATAAAGCAGCTCCGCCACCGCTTTAGTTGTCTTCTTGGCGCGCTCTTCATAAGCGCCCGCACAACCAACCCAGAACAAATACTCAACATCATCAGGTAGTGCACCATCGATTACATCAACCGGGAAGTTGCACTCCGCAATCCAAGCGTTGCGATCCATGCGGTTAGCACCCCAAGGGTTGCCAGCCTTTTCTAAATTACGGAAGGTGCCACCAAGTTCAGTTGGAAACTCTGACTCCACCAACACCTGGAAGCGGCGCATATTTACGATGTGATCGATGTGTTCGATATCAACCGGACACTCATTAACGCAGGCACCACAGGTAGTACAGGACCACAAGACATCAGGGGAGATTGTTTCGCCAACAATCGGTCCCTCTTTTGGCACATTAGCTAGCGCGTGATCGCGCATCGCCATAATCAAAAGCTTTGGCGAGAGCGGTTTTTCAGTATGCCAAGCTGGACATTGTGATTGGCAGCGACCGCACTCGGTGCAGCTGGCCATATCCAACAGGCCCTTCCAAGATATATCTGCACCTTTTCCGATACCA
>RFSC01000052.1 GCA_009924185.1 Actinomycetota bacterium | reverse complement strand
CTGGCATCTCGCCAACATAACGAGAGCGCTCTTCTGCTTTTTTCTTTGTTGAGTCATAAAGTGACATTGCAGCTAACACCGCCAAGACCACACCACCGGTGAAGGCTGCGATCATGAATTGTGAAGCGCCTTGTTGTGTCATCAAACGCAATGTTGCAACAACCAAGATCCATGCCACATTTACTGGAATCAAAACCTTCCAGCCAAACTTCATGAACTGGTCATAACGCAACCTCGGCAATGTGCCACGGAGCCAGACGAAGAAGAAGAAAAATCCGAATACCTTTAGGAAGAACCAGACAAAGCTAAACCAACCGCCGAGCCAATCCGAGGTAAAGCCCAATCCTGGAGGAGCGCTTGGTCCACCCAAGAACAATGTTGTAGCAAGTGCAGAAACCGCGATGATGTTTACATACTCTGCCAAGAAGAAGAGTGCGAACTTCAATGATGAGTACTCGGTGTGGAAGCCACCAACCAACTCACCTTCCGCTTCTGCTAAATCAAAAGGCGCGCGGTTAGTTTCGCCAACCATTGATATTACATAAATCGCAAAGGATGGGAAGAGCACCACAACATTCCACCAAGTTGATTGGGAAGCGATGATGTCGCCAGTGGACATGGAACCGGCATAGATAAACACCCCAACAAAGGAAAGCCCCATAGCAATTTCATAAGAGATTACCTGTGCGCTAGAGCGCAGACCACCAAGTAATGGATAGGTAGATCCTGAAGACCAGCCCGCCAAAACAATTCCATAAACCCCAATTGATGCGGTTGCCAATACATAAAGCACACCCACCGGTAGATCGGTTAGCTGCATAACGGTCTCTTCGCCGAAGAAATTAACCTTGCCGGTCAATGGGATAACGGCAAAGGCCATAAAGCAGGTTGTGGCGCTGATAATCGGAGCCAGGATAAAGACCGCTCTATCTGCAGCCTTCGGGATGATGTCCTCTTTTAATGCCAGCTTCACGCCATCGGCCAAGGCCTGCACAATTCCAAATGGCCCAACTCGGTTAGGACCAAGACGCATCTGCATGCGGGCAACTAGACGACGCTCGCCCCAAACTGAAAGCAGAGTTAGCAATACGCAAAGTACGAAAATTAACAAACCTTTAAGTGCGATTACCCAACCTGGATCATCTAGCAACAAAGATGAGTTACTCATGCCTTCACCACCGATACAACTCCGGATGCAACACCCAAGGTGGCGATTGCTTTGCTATTTACTGAGTTTCGTGGAATCCAAACTGAACTCTCTTCAATCTCTGCAATCTCGCAAGGCAGAGTGATTGAACCGTTTGAGGTTGAAACGGTAATCAGATCGCCAGCATTTACCCCAAGAGAGTTAGCACGGCCTGCAGCGATAACCGCGACTGATGGATGCGCCGTTCCAGCCAAATTATTTTCGCCATCCTGCAACGAACCAGCATCAAGCAACAATCTCCATGAGGAGAGCAGAGCTTTATCTGCCGGAGCAGAAACCGAAGCAGCTGCTACCGGAGCAAAGGCTGCACGTGACTCCCATGAGCCAAGTGAGTTGAACTCTTCACGAGCCGATGTAACGGTAGGGAGATTAATTGGAGTTCCCATTTGATCAGCCAACATAGAAAGAATTCGTACATCGCTGCGAGTTAATGATTCTTCAATCGCAGTATCAAAGCTGCGGCTGCGACCTTCCCAGTTAACAAAGCTGCCGCTCTTTTCAACAACCGCTGCAACTGGCAGCACCACATTGGCAATCTCGGTAATTGCGCTATGACGAATCTCGAGTGAAACCACAAAAGCCTTTGCTAAACCATCATGATGATGCGCAGAGATATCTAGTGGATCAACACCACCGACCAATAACGCCTCGATGTTGCCATGCTTCAAATCATCAAGAATTGCATTGGTGTCACGGCCGATATTGGTTGGAAGATTCGCTACGCCCCACGCTGCTTGTAGATCTACGCGGGCTGCAGAATCAGTAACTGGACGGCCACCTGGAAGCAGATTGCCAATCGCACCGGCCTCTAACGCACCGCGCTCACCAGCGCGACGTGGAATCCAAGCCAACTTTGCGCCAGAGGATTGCGCCAAAGCTACTGCAGCAGAAATCGCACCAGCACTCTCTGACAATCTTTCGCCAACCAAGATAACTGATTTATTTGTTAAGCCAGAGATCTTTGCAATTGCGGCTGCTTCATTGCCAGCAGCGGTTGCAATCAATTGGGCTTTCAATTTCTTATTTCCAGGTGAAGCAAATGGCGCAACCGCGGTGACCTTCAAACCACGCTTGCGAACCTGCTTATACAAACGCAAGAAAACAATGGGTGACTCTTCTTCGGCTTCGAAGCCAAGAAGTGCAACATGATCTGCGCGATCCAAATCTTTGTAATTAACAGTTGTGCCAACAACATGAGAAGCCAAGAAGCTGCGCTCCTCTTCAGAGGTTAAGCGCGCACGGAAATCAATGTCATTGGTACCAAGTGCAACACGGGCAAACTTGGCGTAACCGTATGCATCTTCCAAAGTCGCACGGCCACCAACTAGAACAGCGGCACGGTTAGCTTCTAACCCTGCAGCAGCTGCAGCTAACGCCTCTGGCCAAGATGCTTCATGAAGCTGACCATCCTCACCACGAACCAAAGGTGTTGTGATGCGATCTTTTTGAGTTACATACTTAAATGCCCAACGACCTTTATCGCAGTTCCATTCTTCATTTACCTGAGCATCATCACCAGCGAGGCGACGCAAAGTTTTGCCACGACGAACATCGGTGCGCATATCGCAACCTGATGCACAGTGCTCGCAAGCAGATGGGGTAGAAACCAAATCAAAGGGGCGGGCCCGGAAACGGTATGAAGCGCCGGTTAGCGCTCCTACTGGGCAGATTTGTACGGTATTTCCAGAGAAATAAGATTCAAAAGGATCCTTCTCATAAATACCAACCTGCTGCAGCGCACCACGTTCATTCAAAGTAATAAATGGATCGCCGGCAATTTGCTCGGAGAAACGTGTGCAACGCGCACAAAGAATGCAGCGCTCACGATCTAGCAAAACCTGTGATGAGATATTGATTGGTTTTTCAAAGGTTCGCTTGTAACCCTCAAAGCGAGACTCTTCGCGACCATTGCTCATCGCTTGATTCTGTAATGGACACTCGCCGCCCTTGTCGCAAACTGGGCAATCAAGTGGGTGGTTAATCAACAACAACTCCATGATGCCTTGCTGTGCTTTGTCAGCAACTGGCGAAGTTAATTGGGTATTAACAATCATCCCTGGCTCTACTGGAATGGTGCAGGAAGCCTGTGGCTTTGGAAACTTACGGCCATTGATTTCAATCTCAACCAAACATTGACGGCAAGCACCAACTGGATCAAGCAATGGGTGATCGCAGAAACGTGGGATTTGAATTCCTAGTTTTTCTGCCGCACGGATTACCAATGTTCCTTTAGGAACGGTAACTTCAAAACCATCAATGGTTACCGTAATCATCTCTACTTGAGTATCAGCTGCAATCTCTTGAGTGCTCACTAGCGCGCACCACCTTGTGCTAATTCAAACAAGGTTGATTTCGCTGGATCAAAAGGACAGCCACCATTGCTTAGGTGATCCAAATACTCCTGACGGAAATACTTAAGTGAAGAGATGATTGGACTGGCTGCGCCATCAGCAAGTGCGCAGAAGGAGCGGCCCGCAATGTTGTCGCAAAGATCTAACAACTTATCTAGATCCGCAGCCTCACCTTTGCCTGATTCCAAATCCTTCAAAATCTGCACCAACCACCAGGTGCCTTCACGGCAAGGGGTGCATTTTCCGCAGGATTCATGCTTATAAAACTCGGTCCAACGCAGTACTGCGCGAACTACACAGACAGTTTCATCAAAGATCTGTAGCGCTTTGGTTCCCAACATCGAACCAGCTGCTGCTACACCTTCATAATCCAAAGGAGTATCTAGATGCGCTTCAGTAAACAAAGGAGTTGATGAACCACCTGGGGTCCAGAACTTCAACTTATTGCCATTGCGCATTCCGCCAGCAAGTGCAATCAACTCGCGTAATGTCACACCAAGTGGTGCCTCAAACTGTCCTGGATTCTTTACATGTCCTGAAAGTGAGTACAAGGTAAAGCCTTTGCTCTTTTCAGTACCCATCGATGCAAACCATTCGACACCGTTGTTAACAATCGCTGGTACTGATGCAACAGACTCAACATTGTTTACCACTGTCGGTCTGGCATAAAGACCTGCGATCGCTGGGAATGGTGGACGCAATCTTGGTTGGCCACGGAATCCTTCTAGAGAATCCAACAACGCGGTCTCTTCACCGCAGATATATGCACCAGCGCCAACATGAAGTACTAGCTCGAGATCAAAACCTTTACCCAAAATATTCTTACCTAAGTAACCAGCTTTGTAAGCATCTTCAATCGCCTGCTGCACGCGACGGATGATGTGTGTGACCTCGCCGCGGATATAAATAAAGGCATGGTTTGCGCGGATCGCATAAGAACCGATGATGATTCCCTCAACCAAAACATGTGGGTTAGCCATAAGCATTGGCATGTCTTTGCAGGTGCCGGGCTCTGACTCATCTGCGTTAACAACAAAGTAATGCTCTTTGTTATCGCCCTGCGGAATAAAGCCCCACTTCATTCCAGTTGGGAAGCCAGCACCACCGCGACCACGCAGGCCGGAGTCTTTAACTAATTGAATAACATCATCTGGCGCCATAGATAGGGCTTTTTCAACGGCCTTATAACCACCATTGCGCTTGTAGCCCTCAATAGTGAAGGAATCTTTTTGATCCCAGGAAGCGGAAAGGACGGGAGTCAGCTTTGTCATTTACTTGGCTCCTTGATCTTTAGCGATTTTCAAACCGAGAAGAGTTGGCTCGCCTGCTTGAACACCTTCATGTGCCCGACCATCATTTAGACCAGCAAGTACTGCAGAGTTTTCCTTCCAAGTTGGAAGTTTGTTTGGACCACGGGTTGGTGCTGGTGGATTTCCTTGACGCATCGCATCAACCAAATCTTTAGCTGATTGAACCGTCTGGTTGTCGTAAAACTCCCAGTTGGCCATTACGACAGGTGCGTAATCACATGCTGCGTTGCACTCGATATGTTCTACTGAAACTTTTCCATCTGCTGTTACTTCATCATTTTCAATTCCAAGGTGATCTTTCAGCGCTTCGAAGATCGCATCTCCACCCATGACCGCGCACAAAGTATTGGTGCAGACACCAACATGGTATTCACCAACCGGTTTGCGCTTGTACTGGGTATAAAAAGTTGCAACTGCGCTAACCTCAGCGGTTTCAAGGTTCAACTTCTGTGCAATTACCTCGATGCTATCTGGTGTTACATAACCATCTTTTGATTGCGCAAAGTGCAATAAAGGCATGATTGCAGAACGAGAACGTGGGTAACGATTGATAATGGAATCCATTACTGGATTATCAGCAGCTGTTAGTGGCATTAGCGGTCCACATCTCCCATCACTGGATCAATCGAAGCAACCGCAGCAACCACATCAGCGATCAAAGAACCCTCACACATTGCAGAGGTTGATTGCAGATTGCTAAAGGAAGGGGTGCGGAAATGCACGCGATATGGGCGGGTTCCGCCATCAGAAACTAGGTGTGCACCAAGCTCGCCGCGAGGTGATTCCACTGCGGTGTAAACCTGACCAGCCGGAACTCGGAAACCTTCAGTAACGATCTTAAAGTGGTGAATCAAAGACTCCATTGATGTGCCCATAATTTGGCGGATGTGATCAAGTGAGTTACCAAGTCCATCGCCACCAAGTGCAAGTTGTGCTGGCCAAGCAATCTTCTTATCGGCCACCATTACTGGTGCGCCATCTAATTGATCTAACTTGTCGCAGCATTGTTCGATGAT
>RFSC01000051.1 GCA_009924185.1 Actinomycetota bacterium | reverse complement strand
AGCAGCGTAAACCAAGCCGGAGCAATCAAATGCGTTTGGTCCTTCATCGCCCCAGATATATGGCTTACGGGCTTGCACCTGTCGCTTTGCGAACTCAACAGCTTTAGCACGCATCTCTGGAGTAGAACGTGAAGTGGAGCGACCTTTGAAACCAATATCTGGCCAAACCCTGGTGTAGATCGCGGTGTTATTTGCGATGCTGGAGTTAGTTTCTTCAAGGAGTGCTAATTGGCGTTGTTGTTCCAAAGTAACTCGCTTCTTACGAGCCGAGTTAAGCTCTCTCAAAACTTGATCTTGAATCTTCTGTAACTTATCAACCTCTTTTTGCTGCTTATTGCGGGCCGCATCGGCTTCAATTTTCGCCGCTTCTACCTTCTTCGTGGCTACCTCTTGCGCCGCTTGAGCTGAATCTGCAGCTTTCTTTGCTTTTTGTGCCGCTTGCTCTGCAGCCTTAAATCTAAATAGCGCTTGAGTATTTTGTGCACCAAGTGAATCCAGAGTTGAAAGCCGATCCATCAAATCTTGTGGGCCATCAGAGTGCAATATCGAATCTAGATCGGTAAATCCGCCACCCATAATGTAGGCATTAGTAGCCAAACGCCCAATCGCATCATGAGCAGCTTTAACTTCGGAGACTGCGGTGTTATAAGCAGCGGTTGCTGCCTGTGCTTCTTTGGTAGCGATCGCTAACTCCCGCTTGGCCGCTTCATACTTAACTCGCGCAGCGTTAGCCACAGCAGCCAATTGGCGGAGTGTTAAATTAGCTTTGTTTAACCTTGCTGTAGCGGCATCGACAAGACGTTTCTTTTCCGCTTCAGCTTTCTTGGCAGCTTCAATCTGCGCCAAAGTGGGTTTTGGTTTATTTGCGATTGCCGGAGTTGCAGAAAACAGTAATAAAGAGGAAAGGCTCAGCGCTAATACGCGAGCTCGCTTTGATCTCATTCCTAGGCTCCCTGGGGAAATGGGGGTCAGTTACTGATGAAAAGGATAAAGGGGCTACCTGTTAATCACCTTGAAATGAAGTGTGGTGTCGCTAAAGAAGATGTGATTTAGGTCGAACTACGCCCTCCTCGAATTAGACGGAATGCTGCTACAAGAGAGAGGAGTAATCCCGTTGCCATAAGAAATAGATAAACGAACCTGCGATCTACCCAACCATTGAAGATTCCAGAGGTTGGAATAACTGCTATAACTTTCGGAGTCTTTTCTGAGGTAACTTTAATCAACCATTTATCAGGGTTTGGATTGGCATCTCCTTTAGTTTGTAACACCACTCCCTTCGGTTCTCTAATCACCGTCAAGACCCTGTGTGAGTAAATCAAAGCTTTATTGGTGGGAACTGGCAGTACAACTACATCATCTTTCTTGATCGAAGCGGTTTCAATCTTTCTGGTTATCAAAGTATCTCCTGGCGAAATATTGGGCTCCATGCTGGCAGAAACTACAGTTGTAAAACTGCTTTGAAAGAAAATGGCCGTGACCGCACCAAACACAAAGAGGGGTGCAGTAAGTAATAAAACAATGTCAAAAAAGATCTGCTTTGCTTTCATTTTTAGTTGACGGCTCCGACCCGAACCGCATTCCGCGACACCAAGACATCAAGCTGTGTCGAGAAGTTATTTCTTCCACTTACCGCGGTCTTGGCTCGCAAGCTCAACTCTGCATTTGGCGGTAATTGAAGGTTAGAAAAGTTCAGATTTAAATCTGAAGCTCTTCCAACAAGTACAACGGTTCCATTACAGGTATTTGTCGTCGCATTCCAAGTTCCCCCAGAGCAAAGCTCGAAATCAACCGGGTTTGCAGCTCCACTGCCACCAACTCTGGCTTGCGAAATTACAACTGAGAATGAATTTACATTTAGAGATCCCGAGTTTCGCAAAGCAAAGAAGTTATAGGCAGAGCCTCCAATAACGCTCCAGCTCAACTGATACGGGGCATTTGTGACGCTTTGATTTGTGCCTACTGCAACGACTGACCAGTTAGCGGTCGCTAAGTTCGAACTCCAGACGGCTCTGGCAACCCCTCCAGCCATTACCGGCGAGATTGAACTCAAAATCAACCCAGCGCAAAGCGCCACAAATACCCTTTTCATATCTCTAGCCCTAGCTGTTTACTGTCGTAGCAACGCGTTGCGCCAAATCAAAGGTGTATGTGACATTTACAGAGCCACCTTGAACTGTATTGGCAGGCAAAACGCCATTTACAGTTGTTTCATTTTGATCGGGCAGAGCGATCTGCATCTGCAAATATCGCACTGCAAGTGAATTCATAGTGCTAGATGTAAGTGTGGTCGCTGAAGTTAGAGATCCGATTGGTGTGGCGGCTAGCTCTGTAGCTTCAGTTCCAGCGCAAAGACCACTACTAGTGTTCCAAGCGACACTGCAACTCTTCACGGTGAGGCGAAGTGCCTTGGTTGTCACCGCGCCACTCCCATCACTAATCAATGATGAGGTGCCGGTCTGTGCAGTTTTCAAAGAAAGGCCAATACCGTCAATGCTTCCTGAATTGGTTAAAGTTACATAACGGTTAATCACATCTCCTGGCACCAAATTGGTGATGTTCTGTCCAAAACCATTTCCGCTATTTGCTAGATCTAATTTCATTGTTCCAGCGCTAATCTGTTGTGCAACAGTGTTAAATGCCGTGGCATTTAGTGAAGCAACAACACTTTGTCCCGCTATCGTTGCAACCGAGACAACAATCGCTGCCCCTGCCAATGCTCGCCATGGACTCTTTTTCTTTAACTTCGCTTCAATCATTTTTACTCTTTTCCATTCCAGACTGCGGAGTTATTTCAGCAGAATGGGGGTAAGAATGGAGAGAGATTTGATTTTAAGGTTCTTGAAAGTCACACAGTTAAATCAATAGCAAAAGAGGTTCAAGTTTGTTAAACGTGAGTTACTGGACTCTTTTCCTCAATTGCAGCTAATCGGAAACCAACGCTGCGAACCACATCAATTACATCCGGTCCGCCATTACGTTTAATCTTTGCCCGTAGTTGGGTGGCATAACTCTCGACAGATCCAGATGCGGAATCACGTAGCGCTGCTACCGCTAGTAGTACCTGTTCTTTAGAAAACACTCTTTGTGGGTTTTCCATCAACAATTGCAGGAATCGATACTCGGAGTTGGTCAGCAAAATTTCCTTCTCGCCAATTTTAAATAAGTGCTCCGCTAAATCCAGGGTTAGGTTTTCCCAAGTCAAAAGTGTTTGCCGCGGTGCGCGCTGGCTTTCGCCTCTCTTTAACTGCTGGGTAACCCGTGAAGTGAGAATTCTGGATTCGATAGGTTTGGTGACATAGTCATCGGCGCCGGCTCCCAGAGCCAACTCTTCATCTACTACCTCATCCCGCTTGGTAATCATGAGAATCGGGACGGTGGATGCGGCTCTAATCTGCCGACAGATCTCCAAACTTTCTAGAGGTGCATGTCCTAGATGAATGAGAACCAGGCTGTAATCGCGGATTTTGAAAATCTCAGCGGCCTCGAGAGCTGATGCAACATCAAAAACGACAAATCCCATAACCTCTAATTGCAGCTTAATACTCAATCGATCAGTGGGATTATCTTCAATTAGGAGAACATTTGGCTTGGGTTCTACTTGGTTAGTCATGAGCTCCCCTTTGCCGTTGTAAGAAACACTTAATCAACCATACAACAAACTTTAACTTTGACCACTTTTCCCCTCTCAAATCGCGATGTTCATGAGCTATTCGAGTAAATTCTTTAGAAATTAAGTGAGAGGAGGGCATTTTGAAACTTACACGTCTAAGCCAAGTGGCGAATTACTTGACCACTGAGCGCAATCTAGAAAGTGCAGCGCAATTTATTGCAATGAATGCCTGCCCCTCCGGTGGAATTGGTCGTTTCTTCCTTGCCAAACTCAATAGTGATATGTCACTTAAGCATTTGGCAAGCTTTGGATTCTCTCCAGAGTTTGTAGAGATGCATGATCAACATCATTTGTTAAGCTCAGATGGTCTTGTTGCAGCTATTGATAAAAGTATATTGATTGTTAATGACCAACATCCAGATTTCATTTCGAGTGATACCTTCGAAAACTTAAGGGATTCTTCAGCTAATTGGCGAACCATCGTATTCATGCCCATGCTGCCTAACTTTGCAGCCGGCTTTTCTACAACCATCTTTGTAACAGACAATGAAGATAATCAGAAATACTTCACTGCTTTGAAGTCTGTAATCAGCCTCTACGTCCACTTGTTAATGGCGGAAGATCATCCAGCTATCGGAAGATTTACTAAACCAAAGGGGCCGGTCCTAGGCGAGCCGCTAACAGAGAGACAGCAGTTAATTCTTGGACTAATTAAAGAGGGCAAAACCAATAACTTTATTGCCGATCGCTTGGGATACTCCGAGTCGTTAATTAGACAGGAGACAATGGTGATCTACCAAAAACTTGGGGTAGATGGGCGCCGCGAGATTACTAAAAATTAGATAAACACCGCTATGACTAAAAGCATGGAATAGAGACTTAGATAGGTAATTGAGCCGTGGAATATCTTTCCGGCGCTCTTATCAATACTTCCCTTATTTAATCCCATAACCTGATAAACAAAGAAAGCTGCGATTAACGCGTTTGCAATCCAAGCCCAGGTTGATAATCCAGCGCTATAGATAGTTAAGAAAGATGTAATGACCATAGCGATTGTGTGAAACCACATTTGCTGGGAAACCTTTGCCATTGGCGCAACTACCGGCAGCATCGGAATTCCTGCCGCTTCGTAATCATCACGGTATTTGATCGCTAAAGCCCAAAAATGTGGCGGGGTCCAGAAGAAGATCACCATAAAAAACCAAAATGCGGTCCAAGAAAGTGAGTTAGTAACCGCTGCCCAGCCAATCAAAACTGGAAGACAGCCGGCGATTCCTCCCCAAACGATGTTTTGCGAAGTGCGGCGCTTCAATCCAACGGTGTAACCAAAGACGTAAAAGGCAATCGCACTTACCGTTAACCCGGTTGCTAAAGGATTGGTAAAAAACCAAAAGATAGCCAGCGAGATCACTGTTATTGCAGTAGCAAAACCAAGGGCCTGATTCTCCGAGATTTGATTATTAACTATGGGTCGTTTTGAGGTGCGGTTCATCAACTGATCAATATCGCTCTCAATCACCATATTGAATGCATTTGCTGCGCCCGCTGCCAAAGTACCGCCAATTAAAGTTGCCAGAGATATATCAAGCGGTGGAACTCCGCCGGCTGCTAAGAAAAGTGCTGGCAAAGTTGTAACTAGCAACAGCTCTACAACACGTAACTTCATTAACGCGATGTAGGGCGAAATCATGAGCGCGAGATTACCCTGTAGATTGCGCACATGCGTATTTCGGTGAGTTGGGCCATAGTTTTAGCCCTTTTGCTTCAACCTTTTTCCGCCGGAGCTACAGAAATTAGCTCTGACAACACGAAATTGAAACTAGAGAAAACTATCACCGGCAATATCTCACCAAAATCAGTTAGAGCCTCTAAAACCGGTTATGTATCAGCTCATAACATGATGTATCGACACTCAGTTACGGTTTATGACGCAAATAATCTCGAATTGGTTAAAGAGATATCTGATCAAGTAGATCTAAATGCTTTAGGGCAAAAGGGTTACTCCGGATTACATAGAGGCACCTGTAGAAGGAGCCTTTTCTCCAGATGGTGCTTATCTATATGTAACCAATTACGCGATGTATGGCAAAGGATTTAATCGGGAAGGCACCGATAAGTGCTCGCCTGCTGATAAGTATGACCGCTCCTTTGTTTATCGAATTAGTACGGCTACTTGGGAGATTGATGCCGCTTATCGAGTTGGTGTAGTTCCAAAGGTTGTCGAGGTAACCCCTGATAACAAATATGTCTTAGTAACTAATTGGTGTTCTTATGATCTATCCAT
>RFSC01000006.1 GCA_009924185.1 Actinomycetota bacterium | reverse complement strand
ACTGGCAGCGTAATCAGGAAGATGCCAATCGAAAAATTGTTGTCATCTCTGCCTTTGAACATCATGCCATCTTGGATCCAGCAATTTGGTTGAGAGAATTCAACGGCGCAGAGTTGGTTCAGATTCCGGTTGACTCTCAAGGTTATTTACAGATTAATGAGTTAGAAACTCTCTTAAATCAACGAGGGCCAGAGGTTGCGGTAATTAGCATTCTGCATGCCAATAATGAGATTGGCACCATTCAGCCAATCAAAGAGATTGCTGAAATCGCAAAACGCTTTGGGATTCCAGTGCATACCGATGCGGTACAAAGTTTTGGAAAGGTCCCACTTTCTTTCAAAGATCTTGGGGTATTTGCTTTAACAATTAGCGCCCACAAAATCGGCGGACCAATTGGAGTTGGTGCGTTGGTGCTACAAAAAGGCGTAGACATAACCCCATTGCTGCATGGTGGTGGCCAAGAGCGTGACATTAGAAGTGGAACATTGAATACCGCAGGAATCTCCGCATTTGTAGCAGCCGCCCAAGCTGCGGTGCGTGACATGGAGGCAAACCACAAACGGGTATCTGATTTACGTAGAAGGTTGATTTCTGCGATTCAAGAGCAGATTCCCGATGCAACATTAAATGGCGTGCTTGATGGACAAACCTTGCCTGGAATTGCAAACATCACCTTCCCGAAAACCGAAAGTGACTCATTGCTCGTGCTTTTCGATGCTGAGGGGATTGCCTGCTCTACCGGATCTGCTTGTAGTGCAGGGGTGCAGGAGGCTAGCCATGTTTTGCTGGCTATGGGCAAAAGTGAGGCGCAGGCCCGCTCTTCGCTGCGATTCTCGCTTGGAATTACAAATACCGACAGTGATATCGAATATCTTCGCACATGTATCAAGCGGGTTATCGAACGAGCACGTGCGGCGTATTCAGTAGCTAACTCAGTCTCCAAATAGAGAAGCGGGCAGATGAAATTAATTGCAGCAATGAGTGGAGGAGTTGACTCTGCAGTTGCTGCCGCACGCGCTAAAGAGGCGGGTCACGACATCATTGGCGTTCACCTTGCGCTCTCAAAAAATCCCAAGAAGTATCGATCTGGAGCGCGAGGCTGTTGCACCATTGAAGACTCTCATGATGCAAGAAGAGCTGCAGATGTAATTGGAATACCTTTCTATATCTGGGATATGTCAGATGAGTTTCACGAAGGTGTAGTTGAGAATTTCTTGTCAGAGTACGCAGCTGGCAATACTCCAAATCCATGCCTGCGTTGCAATGAAAAGATTAAATTTGCAGCGGTTCTTGATCGCGCACAAGCGATGGGTTTTGATGGAGTAGTCACCGGTCATTATGCACGGACCAGAGATACAGTAGATGGCAGATTGCTGTATCGAGCGGTGGATCCCGGGAAAGATCAATCTTATGTTTTGGCGGTTTTAAATCGTACACAAATTCAGGGCGCGTACTTTCCGCTAGGCGACACCACAAAGGACAATGTAAGAGTTGAAGCTAAGGCGCGTGGCCTTTCTGTGGCATTAAAGCCCGATAGTCATGACATTTGTTTCGTTCCTTCGGGAGATAACGCGGGTTGGTTGCGTGAGAGATTAGGTAGCGAGATTGGCCCAATTGTTGATGAAAATGGAAACAAGTTAGGCGAACACAAAGGCGCCTATACATACACAATTGGGCAGCGCAAAGGTTTGGGACTAACTGTTCCGGCTAAAGGTGGAGAACCGAGATATGTATTAAAGATAGAGCCGGTGACCAATACCGTGGTGGTAGGTAATAGAGATGCACTGGCAATTGATGAGATTTATGGAGCAACTCCAATTTGGTGTGGACCAACTCCAGAAGCCACTGAAACTCAACCAAATAGGGGCTTTGTTCAGGTAAGGGCTCATGGCACACCTCACGCCTGCAGCTATTTCCGTCGCCTTGATGCAGGGATTGAAAACTTAGTTGCAGTTGTCGATGAACCAATTTACGGATTGGCCCCTGGTCAGGCGATGGTTATTTATGATGGTGATCGGGTAGTGGGTTCCGCCACCATTACAGGAACAAAGTAAAGATGGCTGCAGCTCAAGGATCGCGCGATCAAGTTCGCCGCGAGATGTCTGAACTTTCTGAGCAAATTAGGGATCATCAATATCGTTATTACGTTTTAGATAAACCAACTATCTCTGATGCTGAGTTTGATCAACTTTGGCAACGCTTAGTAAAGCTAGAGGGAGAAAATCCTGAGCTACGCGACCCTCATTCGCCAACTTTGGATGTTGGCGGTGGTTTTGCAACACACTTCGAACAATTTGATCATAAAGAAAAGATGATGAGTTTGGATAATGTCTTTAATGACGCTGAGCTCGATGCCTGGTTTGACCGAGTAGCAAAAGAAAGCGCTAACAACACCTGGTTATGTGAGGTTAAAGTCGATGGCTTGGCTATCAATCTACTTTATGAAAAGGGTCGATTGACCAGGGCGTTGACTCGAGGAAATGGAACCACCGGCGAGGATGTAACGGTCAACATAAAGACCATCAAGAACATTCCACAAGAACTCAAGGGAAAACAATTTCCTGAGTTAGTTGAGATTAGGGGAGAGGTTTTCTTCCCCATTGAGAAGTTCAATGAATTAAATGAAACCTTAGAAGAATCTGGAAAGACCGCATTTGCAAATCCGCGTAACGCAGCGGCTGGTTCATTGCGACAGAAAGATCCCAAGGTGACCGCTGCTAGACCTTTAGACATGGTGGTGCATGGTGTTGGTGCGATTTCAGATATGGAGTTTGCTACGCAGAGTCAGGCTTACGAAGCTTTGAAGAGTTGGGGGCTGCCTACTAGCCAGCGGTACAAAGTGGCTAAAAACAAGGCTGAGGTCAAAGAGTTCATCGCCTTCTATTTGGAAAATCGCCACTCAGTCGAGCATGAGATTGACGGGGTAGTAATCAAGGTTAATGAAAGAGAGATTCAAAAATCTCTGGGAGCAACCTCTCGCGCTCCCAAATGGGCGATTGCTTATAAGTATCCACCTGAAGAGGTGACCACAAAACTTCTAGATATTCGAGTAAGTGTTGGTAGAACTGGAAGAGTCACACCATTTGGATTTATGGAGCCGGTACGAGTTGCTGGCTCTACCGTTACCAATGCCACTCTTCATAACATCGAAGAGGTAGAACGCAAAGGTGTGCTAATTGGTGACACCGTTGTGCTTCGTAAAGCCGGTGATGTAATCCCAGAGATTCTCGGTCCAGTTATTGAAAAAAGGACTGGGGCAGAGCGTAAGTTTGTAATGCCGAAAAACTGTCCAGATTGCGGCACCAAATTAGGTGCCATGTCTGAAGGTGATGTTGATATCAGATGTCCCAATGCGCGCAGTTGTCCTGCGCAACTTCGTGAACGCCTTTACTACATTGGTTCACGTGCCGCGCTTGATATTGATGTCCTGGGTTATGAGGCAGCTAATGCGTTGTTGAGCGACAAGCTCATAGTTGACGAGTCAGACATTTTTGCCCTGACTGAAAAAGATTTGCTAAGCAGTGAGTTCTTTCGTAAGAAAGATGGCTCACTCGGTGCAAACGCTGAGAAGCTTTTGGCTGCGTTACAGGAGGCAAAGACCAGACCGCTGTGGCGAGTTCTAGTTTCATTATCCATTCGTCATGTCGGCCCTACCGCGGCACAGGCTTTGGCGAAGAGTTTTGGCTCGATTCCAAAAATCGCTTCCGCTTCAGTGGAAGCGCTGTCTGAGGTTGATGGCGTGGGTGCGGTAATCGCAGAGAGTATTCAAGAATGGTTCTCTGAAGGCTGGCATAAAGAGATCATAAATAAGTGGCAAAAAGCTGGGGTTTTGATGGAGGGGATTGAGCTCTCAACTTTGCCTCAAACATTGCAGGGTCTGACCTTGGTAGTAACCGGCTCCTTAGAAAACTTCACCCGTGATGGAGTGAGCGATGCCATAACCCAGCGCGGTGGAAAGGCCGCCTCCTCAGTCTCAAAGAAAACTGATTACGTTGTGGTTGGCGATGCTCCGGGATCTAAAGCGGCTAAAGCCGAGGAGCTGGGCGTTCCAATTCTTGATGAGGCGGCATTCATTAAGTTGTTAGAGAATGGCCCAAGTTAGGAGTTAGGATTACAACATGATGAAGTCATTGCTAACACTGAAGGCACAGAGCTTGTTTAGCGAATCCGGCGAAAAAGTACGTGAACTTCCAGCTTCACCTATCTTTTTCGGAGTTTTTACCTTTGCGGTATTGATGTTGATGCTTTACCTAGTACTTCGCCTTGATCGCGATTAAACGGGTCGGCATTTTTGGTGGGACCTTTGATCCCATTCACTTTGGTCACATTCATTTGCTCTCTGAGTTAAGCAAAAAGATAGAGTTCAATGAGCTGGTTGTAGTTCCGTCAGGACAGCCTTGGCAGAAAAATCCAGTTGCTTCAAAGTTTGATCGCCTTGAGATGGTTCAAATTGCCTTGCGAGACCTACCAGTTCGAATTAGTGATGTTGAGGTCAAGCGTGAAGGTGATAGCTATGCGATTGATACCGTTGAGGATATTCAAAATGAATATGGCCCTGCCCAGATTATTTGGATAGCCGGCAGTGACACACTTTCACAGTTAAAAACTTGGCACCAAATTGAAAAACTGGCGCAGTTGGTTGAGTTTTTAATCGTGAAGAGACCTAATGCCAATGTAGATACCACTGAGCTCCCTAAATTTGTAAACTTCACAGAGATTGAGATAGCTGCGCTAGATATCTCAGCAACTCAGGTGCGCGAGGCAATCTCGGCTCAAAGTGACACCTCGAAGCTGATTCCTGCTAAGGTCGCTGAATTCATAAAGAGCAAAGGACTATATGGCGCCGCGTAAGACAACAGTAGAGCTCACCCAGCGCGCTGCCCACGCCGCAATAGAGAAGTTAGGTACTGATTTAGTAGCTATAGACCTCTCTGCTCAGATGGTTTTGAGTGAAGTGTTCCTGCTGGTTAGTGGACAAAATGAGAGACAGATAGATGCCATTGCTGATGAGATTGAAAGAGAGCTAGCAAAGGTCGGCGAAAAACCAGTTCGACGTGAGGGCTCCGAGCATTGGATCCTTTTGGATTATGAAGATTTGGTGGTTCATGTTCAAACAGAGGAGATTCGCCAGTACTACATGCTGGATCGGCTTTGGAATGATTGCCCTACCCTGCCTCTAGATGCCGTTGCACAGGCTGCCAAGTTCAAAAAAGGCGATGCTTAAATGGCCAAGAGTAGACAGCGGATTGTTTTGTGGCGCCACGGCCAAACTAATTGGAATATAGAAAATCGCTTTCAAGGGCACTCTGATATTCCATTGAATGATGTGGGATTACAACAAGCCGAACGTGCCGCTCCATTGCTACTAGCCCTTCGCCCCAGCAAGATTGTTTCCAGTGATTTAATCCGTGCGCAGCAAACTGCGGCCGCTCTAGCAAAGATCTCCACATTAGATGTGGCTATTGATCCAGGTTTGCGTGAAACAAACGGTGGAAATTGGGAGGGAAAAACCGGCGCAGAGAATCGTGCCGAGGATTACGACCGTTTTGTTAATTGGCTTGATGGAGATGACCAACCTGCAGGACAAACCGGTGAGCGACGAAGCGAAATTGCAGGTAGGGCAGTGAATGCAATTAATGCTGCTTTACATGAAGATGTGTCCACTCTAATTGTCGTGACTCATGGTGGCACCGCGCGCTGCATATTGGGCAAAATGTTGGATATGCCGATGAATCAATGGTCTGCAATTGGTGGGCTTTCAAACGCCTGCTGGTCGATTTTGGAAAGCGGCCACCACAGAGATGGTTGGGTATTGGTCGAGCACAACTCTGGATCTTTGCCCGAGCCCATATACGGAGAGGAAAGCGGGGCCTAGTTCAGGTAAGGTCTGCCGCGCAACAAAGTTCGGGGCTATAGCGCAGCTGGTAGCGCACCTGCATGGCATGCAGGGGGTCAGGGGTTCAAGTCCCCTTAGCTCCACAGATTGTTTTTAGAAGAGAGTAGGGAATGAGTAATTCGCGGTTGGCCTTGCAACACATTCCAAATGGTTGGTCAGCAAAAGATCTACCAGATCTCACTGGAAAACGTTTCTTAATTACCGGTGGAACAAGTGGAATTGGCAAAGAGGCTGCCCGCGAATTAGTTCGTGCCGGCGCGCAGGTGACCATCACCGCACGGAACCAAGAAAAGGCAGAGCGCACTCAAAAAGAACTTTCGAGTCAACTAATTTCAACTTTGCAACTAGATCTAGCGGATCTAAATAGTGTTCGCAAAGCAGCACGTGAGTTCGAGGGCGATCTCGATGTTCTGATTTTAAACGCCGGCGTTATGGCGGTTCCTTTTACAAGAACAGCGGATGATTTTGAATTGCAAATGGGAACAAATCACCTGGGTCATTTTGCATTTGCTGGTTTGTTAAGCAAGCGCATCAAATCCCGCGTTGTAACAATTTCTAGCCAAGCACATCGCACCGGGTCTTTCGGTGATGGCTCAGTGCAAACCATCAGAGATATCTGCTTGGGGCGCAATAAATATCAACCATGGGGCGCATATGGCGCCAGCAAGCTAGCTAATCTTTTGTTTACCTTTGAACTAGAACGAATAGCAAATGCTCGTGGTTATGGCTTTAATGCATTTGCAGCTCATCCGGGATACTCAAATACAAATCTGCAGAGCGTGGGACCACAGATGCGGGGTAGTTTGCGCGAAGAGCGCGCCACCGCATTTATGAACTCGATAATTGCGCAATCCGCTGCAAAAGGCGCCTTGCCAACTTTATGCGCAGCGACTTTTCCAAATCTTTATGGCGCTTCATATATAGGACCGGATGGATTAATGGAAATGCGTGGCCACCCCAAAGCCACGCGGGCTAGATCAATTGCTTATGACCAGAGTTTGGCCCGCAATCTATGGAACGTCAGCGAAGAGTTAACTGGTGTGCAATGGCATTAAAACAATGGCGGTAACCTACGCACATGCATGAGGCCTATGACATCAACCATGTCCAGGAGAAGTGGCTTCCAATCTGGGATCAGATTGCGCCATTCCGCTCTGGAAAGGCTGATGATCCACGTCCCAAGAAGTATGTACTGGACATGTTTCCTTACCCTTCCGGGGACTTACACATGGGACATGCCGAGGCTTATGCCCTAGGTGATGTTATTGCCAGATATTGGGTGCAAAAAGGTTTCAATGTTATGCATCCAATCGGCTGGGATGCTTTTGGTCTGCCCGCTGAAAACGCGGCTATCAAGCGCAATGAAGATCCAAGTGTTTGGACCTACGAAAACATCAATACTCAAAAAGCCTCTATGCGGCGCTATGCCTGTTCCTTTGATTGGGATCGCGTGCTTTACACATGTGATCCTGAGTATTACAAATGGAATCAGTGGATTTTTATCAAGATGTATGAAAAAGGCCTGGCTTATCGCAAAAACTCTGCGGTTAATTGGTGCCCTTCCTGCCAAACCGTTTTGGCAAATGAGCAAGTAGTCGCTGGGCTTTGTGAGCGTTGCGACAATGCGGTTACAAAGAAGAAGTTGAATCAGTGGTATTTCAAAATTACGGATTATGCCGAGCGTCTTTTATCAGACATGGAACAGCTAGAAGGTAAGTGGCCGGAAAAAGTATTGACCATGCAGCGCAATTGGATCGGTAAATCTACTGGTGCAGAGGTTGCATTTGAAATTGAAGGCAGAGCTGAGCCGGTCGTTATTTACACAACCAGACCAGATACTTTGTATGGCGCAACATTTATGGTGGTCGCGGTCGATAGTGAATTGGCTCGCGAGTTAGCAAAAGGTAGCCAGGTTGAAGCAGAGTTTGAAAAGTACTTTGATTCAGTAAAGGCCGCTAGTGACATAGATCGATTGGCTACAGATCGACCTAAGTCAGGTGTGTTTCTGGGACGCTATGCCATCAATCCGGTAAATGGTGAACGAATTCCGATTTGGGCTAGTGATTACGTACTGGCTGATTATGGAACCGGTGCCATCATGGCGGTTCCAGCTCATGATCAGCGAGATTTAGATTTTGCTCGCGCCATGAACCTTCCAATTCGCGTGGTTGTAAAGACCGATGAGGAGGATCCCTCTGTAACCGGTGTTGCAACCGCGGGCGATGGGGAGTTAGTTAACTCTGAGCGCTTAAATGGCCTCTCTAGCCCTGCTGCAATTGTGCAGATTGTTAAGGAGCTCGAGGGCAAGAAGTTGGGTAAAGCCTCTAATAATTACCGTCTGCGCGATTGGTTGATTTCGCGGCAACGTTATTGGGGAACTCCGATACCGATTATTCACTGTGAAAAGTGTGGAGAGGTTCCAGTTCCAGAGGATCAACTACCGGTCAAGTTACCCAACTCTGCAACATTAGATTTGAAGCCAAAAGGAACCTCGCCACTAGCAACCGCTACGGATTGGGTAAATGTTTCCTGTCCAAAATGCGGCGCAGCGGCGTTGCGAGATACCGACACTATGGACACCTTTGTTGATTCATCTTGGTACTTCCTGCGTTACACCAGCGTTGACTCTCACGACCAGGCATTTATCAAGGAAGAAGTTGAGAAATGGCTTCCAGTTGATCAATATGTGGGAGGAGTCACCCACGCTATTTTGCATCTTCTCTACTCAAGGTTTTTCACTAAAGCTTTACATGACATGGGTTACTTAAACTTCACAGAGCCATTCACAAGATTGTTAAATCAAGGAATGGTGATTATGGATGGCTCTGCTATGAGTAAGAGCCGCGGCAATCTCGTCAGACTTTCCGATGAGTTGGAAAAGCATGGTGTTGATGCGATTCGACTAACCATGGTCTTTGCTGGGCCTCCAGAGGATGATGTCGATTGGGCCGATGTTTCACCTGCGGGATCAGCAAAGTTCTTGAACCGGGCTTGGCGATTAGCTGGAGATGTCACAAGCACCCCTGGTGTTGATTTTACAAAAGGTGATCTTGCTTTGCGCAAGACCGCTCACAAGAGCTTGAATGACATTTCATTAGCTGTCGAAACATTTAGATTCAATGTTGCGGTTGCTCGTGTAATGGAGTTGGTAAATGCAACTCGAAAGGCGATTGATTCCGGCTGCGGCCCGGCCGATCCAGCGGTACGCGAAGCAGCTGAGATTGTTGCTATTTCCTTATCATTAATCGCGCCTTACACCGCTGAGGAGATGTGGGAAAGGTTGGGTCACAAACCATCAGTTGCATTGGCTGGTTGGCCGACCGTAGATCCTGCATTACTGACTGAGGATTCAGTTACTGCAATCTTCCAAATCAACGGAAAAATCAGATCTCGAGTAGAGGTCGCTCCCGATATCTCTGATGCCGAGCTAGAAAAAATGGCGCTTGCAGACGCAGATGTTGTTGCCGAGCTTGCCGGGGCGCAACCCAAGAAAGTAATCACCAAAGCACCAAAGTTTGTAAACATCGTTCTATAAAGCTTTTCCACATCCTATAGTTTTACACCAGATTTACTTCTGATCTGCACTGCAGTTTTGGAGCCTGCTTTTATCGGGACATGGATATTGCAGAGCTCAAGGAAACGCTCACAAATTACACAGATCAACAACGCCGTGCTCTAGTTTTTATCAGTTTAATTGGAGTCGGATTAGCGTTGTTTTTATTTAGCACTTCTAGAGGAAGTGCAGAGGCGCAGGAATCCCCAATACCCAAGTTGAGTATCGCCCCTGTTGCAAAAAATATTTTGGTTCATGTTGCTGGCAAGGTAAAGCAACCAGATGTTTATCCCTTGCTGCAGGGCTCTCGAGTGGCAGATGCTATTAAGGCTGCTGGGGGAGCAAAGAAAGGAGTAGATCTCAGCGATATAAATCTGGCGCGGATCCTGGTAGACGGCGAACAAATATATGTTGGATATCAACCGAAGGTGGTTTCTTCCTCTAAAGGTAACTCAAGTAAAAAGAGTTATTCCGGAATTGTAAATATCAATCGGGGCACCAAGGCGGAGTTTGATTCTCTTGTCGGTATTGGTCCGGTAATTGCTTCACGGATCGTAAGTTACAGAAATCAAAATGGACCATTTATGAGTATCGAGGATTTACTGAAAGTTTCAGGTATTGGTTCTAAGACCTTGACCAGAATAAAACCGAGATTAACTCTATAAAGGAGCTCTCAATAAAGCCGCGGCTTGAGCTGCGGCTTTTATTGTTTGGTGCTGGTATTTGGATCGGAGCATTACTAGCTAGCGCCTATAGCTGGAGATTGGCGATTGGGCTTTTGCCCATGGTTCTCTTGCTCCAATTGCGAGCGAAGAGCTATGCAATTCTGGCCTGGGCGCTTCTAGTTGGTTGCTGCATTTACTCGCTGCATTTGGCGACATTGCAACATAGTTTGTTGGCTCAGATAGCCCAAGAACGTGGTGAGGTACTTTTACGTGCCACCGTAACAAGTGATGTTAAATCAACTGGCCACAAGGTACGTCCTCGGGCACTGAAATCAGCCGGTGAACTGGCACAACTCCTAACCAAAATAAGAGAAGATTTTCGACAAGAGGCATCGAAGTTGAATTCAGATGCCGGATCGTTAATCCCCGGGATGATTCTGGGGGACACGCAACTGCAATCTCAGAGTTTTACTACACAGATGCGTCGATCTGGACTTTCACACTTGACCGCTGTCAGCGGTGCGAACTTTGCAATTGTTAGCGCTTTGGTTTTGTGGTTGAGCAGATTGATTTTCAAAAAAATCTCTATTCAGCTTCTAACGACAAGTGGATTTTTGGTGCTTTTTCTACTTTTGGTAAGGCCATCGCCCTCTGTATTGCGCGCCGGAGTCATGGCGGCGGTTATCTTGCTAGCCCGCGCTACCGGCAACAAGAGAAATGCCTCCTCAGCTCTGGCAGCGGCGGTAACGGTTTTATTGTTGTTTGATCCTTTTCAATCCCATGATCCTGGTTTTGTTTTATCGGTGTTGGCCACGGGTGGATTGATTTTTCTAGCTCCGGAAATTGTCACGCGTTTGCAGCGGTGGCTGCCGAATTGGTTAGCTGAAATCCTTGCGGTTTCACTAGCGGCGACGGTTCTGTGTACCCCTTACATACTATTTCTATCAGGTGAGATCTCGGCGCTTAGCGTTCTCTTTAATGTTTTGGCGGCTCCCGCCGTAGCCCCAATTACGATCATGGGGTTTCTATCAGTTTTACTGCTTCCCATAACTTGGCTTTCGACTCTACTTCTTTATCTGTCAGCTACTTTGGCAAAATGGATTGTCTTTATTGCTTCGCTATCGCTATCTACGCCTACTTGGCAAATAAATCCGATGTTTTTCCTGTTGGTCATCTTTACAGGATTGTTGCTGCATAAGAGAAAACGAAATCTGCTGTTTCTTTTGCTGGCAGTGGTTTTGATAATTAACATCACACCTCGTTTAGGATTCCCTGGCTCGAGCTGGCAGGTGGCGCAATGTGATGTAGGTCAAGGAGATGCTCTAGCAGTTTCCTTGGGAAAAGAAAGTGCGCTGCTGTTTGATGTTGGACCAGATCCAACTTTGATTGATCGCTGTTTAAAACTGTTGAAAATCAAGAAGCTCCCGCTAATTCTTCTGTCACATAATCACGCCGACCACACCTTTGGACTTTCCGGTGCACTTAGGAACAGAGCTGTTGGAGAGATTTGGAGTAATGGGGGTGTTGCTGTACCTGAAAATCTAAAACCAATTATCCGAGTTGCCAAAAAAGGTGATATTGCAAAGATCGGAGATACCGTTCTAGAGGTTATATGGCCAAAACCAGATTCATCGACCATCATTGAATATCAAAGCCTTCCGGGAGATGGTTCGGAGGAAAACAATCGCAGTTTGGTGGTTAAAGTCATTCACAACGGAGTTTCCATTTTGGTTACAGGGGATATAGAGCCAGAGGCGCAAAGTGAAATCGCGGCGCAAGGGAGTTTGTCCCAAGTAGATGTATTGAAAGTAGCTCATCATGGCTCCCGTTTTCAGGATCACGGGTTTTTGAGAATTGCCCAACCCAGGCTGTCTTTGATTAGCGTTGGGAGCGGAAACAGTTACGGTCATCCAGACCTTTCATTAATCAACACCTTGCGGGAAATGGGCAGCATCGTGCGCAGAACTGATTTACATGGCCCAATCGCGGTGGGGTGGAGATTTGATAGTGAGAGGAAGCGTTATATATTCACCACGAGAGATATGAGAAAGGAGTGGTGGCGGGTTCAATGGCGTTAGCTCAGATTGTCCTTATTCTCGGTGGCGAATCGGTATTGGCCGATCGCGCTCTATCTCAAGTCATGGAGCAAAGAGCCGATTTTGAAAAAACCACTTTAGATGGCTCTCAATTGGATTTAGGAAGATATACCGAAACTGTCGCACCCTCTCTTTTTGCTGACAAGCGTGTTGTAGTTGTTAGAGATTTGCAGGATGTGGTTTCCGAAGTACAAGAGGAGATTGAGGAACAGTTTTCACATCTCGAGCCGAACCTCCATTTAGTTTTTCTCCACAAAGGTGGGGTCAAAGGCAAGGCTTTACTGGAAAAGATTAATAAGTTAAAGCCCGAGCTGATTACCTGTGAGCCAATTAAGAAAGCTGCTGATAAGGAGAGTTTTGTAAGAGAAGAGTTTGCTCGACATGGAAGAAAGATTTCCGCGTCAGGCGTTACTGCACTTGTTGACGCGACTGGAAGCGATACACGAGAGTTGGCTGCGGCATGTAGTCAGATTTCTTTTGATACCAATGCTGGAAAAGCTGTTATTGATGAAACCGACATCGCTAAGTACTACCAAGGTCGGGTAGAGGCAACTGGGTTTGATGTTGCAGATGCAACTCTTTCTGGAAACCCTAAGGCGGCGCTGATAGCGCTTCGCAACGCCTTAGATACCGGCACTGATCCGGTAATGATTGTTTCGGCGCTAACCTCTTCAGTTAGAACCTTGGCCAAGGTTTCCGGTGCGCCTCGAAATGCCAATGCATTCCAATTAGCTGGCAGCCTTGGACTTGCCCCATGGCAAATAGATAAAGCTCGTCGCCAATTGGCTAAGTGGTCTCCAGCCCTAATCGCCTTTTCAACTCAAGAGCTATCTCGGGCTGATGTCGCCATCAAAGGGGCGGAGGCGGACCCGATTTACGCTCTAGAGCGCACCGTTATGGCGATAGCCAATCAGGTGGCCAAAAACCACTGATACTGAGGAGCTTTGCCCAAGCTTTAGGCTCAGTTTGAGCCTAATCGCGGTCGGCTGATACCCTTCGGCGCTCAATAAGTCCTAAGCACCACCGATTTCTTAACTGGAAGGCTGTACGTTCGTGGCAAATATCAAGTCTCAGATCAAGCGAATCAAGACCAATGAAAAGGCGCGTCTGCGCAATAAGTCAGTTCGCTCATCTTTCAAGACCGCGATCCGTCGCTTCCGTGATGCTGTTGCATCCGGTGATTCCAAGGCGATTGCTTCAGAGCTGAGCGCAGCTACCCGCGAGCTTGATGTTGCGGTTTCAAAAGGTGTTATTCATGCCAACCAAGCTGCTAACAAGAAGTCAGCGATGGCAAAGTCAGCTCACAAAGCTGGCGTTCGTTAATCACCCCGACACAAATCATTTAGTAGGCGAGCGCTAATGCCTGCAATACCCTTAAGTAAAGCGCCGCAACCTGCTGCCACAAATCCGGAGCAGATTCGAAACTTCTGCATCATTGCCCATATTGATCATGGCAAATCTACTTTGGCCGATCGCATGTTGGGAATCACTGAGGTTGTAGAGGCGCGCAATATGAGAGCGCAGTATCTCGATCGAATGGATATCGAGCGCGAGCGCGGAATCACAATCAAAAGCCAAGCTGTGCGTCTGCCATGGAAATCTGGAATTGATGGTCAGGAATACATCCTAAACATGATTGATACTCCAGGCCATGTTGATTTCACTTATGAGGTTTCCCGTTCATTGGCGGCCTGCGAAGGCGCAATTCTTCTAGTTGATTGTGCACAAGGAATTGAAGCGCAAACTTTGGCCAACTTATATCTAGCTATGGAGAATGATTTAACAATCATTCCCGTATTGAACAAAATAGATCTACCTGCTGCACAACCAGAGAAGTTTGCCTTAGAGCTCTCTAAGTTAGTTGGTTGCCAACCCGAAGACTGCTTAAGAGTTTCCGGTAAAACAGGTGTCGGTGTTGAAGAGTTGTTGGATCAAATCGTGGCTCAGATTCCGCCACCCAAAGGAAAGCCAGAGGGCCCAGCACGCGCTCTTATCTTTGACTCGGTTTATGACACCTACCGTGGCGTAGTTACATATGTCAGAGTTGTAGATGGCCAGTTATCACCTAGAGAGCAGATTCAGATGTTCTCTACCGGTGTTAAGCATGAACTTTTGGACATTGGAGTTATCTCACCAGAGCCAGTATCAAGTAAGGGCCTAGGCGTCGGCGAGGTAGGTTATTTGATTACAGGCGTTAAAGATGTCCGCTTATCCCGTGTTGGCGATACGGTAACAACTTTCCACAAGCCTGCTACGGAAGCGTTATCTGGCTACAAAGATCCAAAGCCAATGGTGTTCTCCGGTCTCTATCCGATTGATGGAGATGAGTACCCAATGTTGAGAGATGCACTGGATAAGTTGCAGCTGAATGATGCGGCATTAGTTTATGAACCGGAAACATCAGCTGCGCTTGGATTTGGTTTTCGCTGTGGATTCTTGGGCTTGCTTCATATGGAGATTGTTCGTGAACGTCTCGAGAGAGAGTTCAATCTAACCTTGATTTCAACCGCGCCCAACGTGGTTTATCGAGTAACCACTGAGACGGGACAGGAAATAGTTGTTACTAATCCAAGTGAGTATCCAAGTGGAAAAGTAGACAAGGTGTTAGAGCCTATTGTGCGGGCAACAATTCTCTCGCCAAGTGACTTCATCGGCACCATCATGGAGCTATGCCAACAACGACGGGGCACATTAAAGGGAATGGATTACCTTTCTGAAGATCGAGTTGAGATTCGCTATACCCTGCCACTGGCTGAGATTGTTTTTGATTTCTTTGATCAACTCAAATCTCGCACTAAAGGTTATGCATCTCTTGATTACGAACCGATTGGTGAGGCTGAAGGAGACTTGGTAAAAGTTGATATTTTGCTACAGGGTGACACAGTTGATGCCTTTAGCTCTATTGTGCATCGCGAAAAGGCTTATGCATACGGCGTGATGATGACGACCAAGTTGAGAGAGCTGATTCCGAGGCAACAGTTTGAGGTTCCGATTCAGGCCGCTATTGGAGCAAAAATCATCGCGCGCGAAAACATCCGTGCGATTCGAAAAGATGTTTTGGCAAAGTGTTATGGCGGCGACATCACCCGAAAGCGCAAACTTCTGGAGAAGCAGAAGGAAGGCAAGAAGCGCATGAAGATGGTGGGCCGAGTTGAAGTTCCTCAAGAAGCATTCATCGCTGCGCTCTCGACCAATGCGGATGCCGAAAGTGGAAAGGTGAAAAAGTAAGGTGAGCCGCAGGCTCTCGTTTTATGTTCATATTCCTTACTGCATTAAGCGCTGTGGTTATTGCGACTTCAACACCTACACCCCAGCAGAGCTAAAAGGCCCCGATCTCTTATCGGTTTCTAGTAACTACATCGCTGCGGCAATTTCAGAGATTGGGTTGGCCAGCGAAGCTGTCGGAATGGTTGAAGTGCCGAGCATATTCTTCGGTGGTGGCACGCCTTCCTTAATGCCAGCACATGAATTGGCGGCGGTCATCAGCGAGATTCGTAGCAAATTTTCACTACTGCCTGATGCCGAGATAACTATTGAGGTCAATCCAGATTCAGTAACTCCAGAGTTTTTGGATGAAATGCGAACCGCCGGTGCAAACCGCATCTCTATGGGAATGCAATCTGCCGTGCCACATGTTTTGCAGGTACTGGATCGAACCCACAATCCAGAAAATGTCGCACAAGCTGTAGCAAATGCTAGGTCCGCAGGATTTGAACATGTTAGCGTTGATTTGATTTATGGTGTTCCAAAAGAAACTTTTGCTGATTGGCAAAGCTCAGTTCAATCTGCGCTATCGCTTCCGATTGATCACATCAGCGCTTATGCCTTGATTGTTGAGAAGGGAACAAAGTTAGCGGCCCAGATATCTCGCGGAGAGTTGGAGTTACCTCCCGAAGATGAGACCGCAGAGAAATACCGCTATGCCGACGATCAATTTGTAGCAGCGGGCTTTGATTGGTATGAGTTAAGCAATTGGAGCAAACCAGGTGGAAATTGCAAACACAACATCGCTTACTGGGATGGCTCACATTGGTGGGGAGTGGGGCCAGGCGCACACTCATATTGGAATAACAGGAGATGGTGGAATGTAAAACATCCAAATACCTACATGCAAAAGGTATCTGAAGGTGTGTTGCCAGTATCTAGTGAAGAGAATTTAACAACCGAGAATGTTGCCGACGAATACATCATGTTGCAGATAAGAAGAAAAGAAGGAATTCCACTGGATAGATTGAGCAAAAAGCAGATTGATAACTGCACCGAATATTTGGCGACTGGGCATCTAGATGAGCAGTGCTGGCAGGATGGAAAGTTGGTACTGACCCAAACGGGCCGCTTAATTGCGGATCGAATCGTGCGTTTCCTTGTGATGTAGTAAATTTGTGCCCATGTCCACACTTCACACTGTGATTACTCTGTTTCTAGCGGTGGCTTTCTTATTTGCTGGGTTATCAAAAGCCAGTGGCAGCAACGCTGGCCTATCTGGAACAAGAGATGTGGGTTTTCCTGATGGATTGGCTAGATTTGTAGGAATCTTTGAGATTCTGGCCTCATGCTCTCTTTTCATCGGCTTTGCTTTGGAGAATACGGATTTGAAGTTGTATGGATTTGTGATTGTTTGGTTCATAATGGCAGGAGCGATTTTCTTTCACTTCAAAGCTAATAAGGCCCGTACCGCATTTCCAGCTATGTTGTTGATTATTCTCTCCACTATTGGCATTGCAACAATTTAGAGTTTTGCAAAAATGGAAACCCGTCAACTAGAAATCCTGCGCGCGATTGTTGAAGAGTATGTTGCAACCGAAGAACCGGTTGGCTCTAAGGCGATTTCCCAGAGACATGGATTGGGAATTTCACCAGCTACCATCCGTAATGAGATGTCGGTTTTAGAGGACGCTGGTTTAATAACTCAACCACACACAAGCGCCGGTCGAATCCCGACCGATAAAGG
>RFSC01000050.1 GCA_009924185.1 Actinomycetota bacterium | reverse complement strand
GACATGACAACTACTCAATCTAAGGGCAGCGCCATCAAGGGAATCCTTGGCGTCAAGCTCGGTATGACTCAGGTCTTCGATGAAAACAACAAGGTAATTCCAGTAACTGTTATCGAGGCTGGTCCTTGTGTTGTAACCCAGGTTCGTACCCTTGAAAAAGATGGTTACGAAGCTGTGCAGATGGCATTTGGTGCTATCGATCCACGTAAAGTTTCAAAGCCAGAGGCAGGACATTTTGCAAAGGCTGGCGTAACACCACGTAAGTATGTTGGTGAGCTACGCACCGCAAACGCTGCTTCTTACTCAGTAGGACAAGAGGTTAAGGCAGACATCTTCACTCCAGGTGAGATTGTTGATGCACAAGGCACATCACTTGGTAAGGGATCTGCTGGTGTTATGAAGCGTCACAACTTCCGCGGTTTTGGCGATGGCCATGGTGTTGAAAGAAAGCACCGTACCTCAGGTTCTATCGGTAACCGCACCACACCAGGTCGCGTTTTCAAAGGAAAGCGCATGATGGGTCGTATGGGTGTTGAGACCGTAACAGTTCAAAACCTCACAGTTCACTCCGTTGATGCAGAGAAATCACTAATCCTTATTAAGGGTGCGGTTCCTGGTCGCAACGGTTCACAGGTTTTCATTCACTCAGCTTCAAAGAAAGCAGTGAGCGAATCAATCAGTAAGGCAGGTGCATAACCGTGGCTCTAACCGTAGAAGTTAAAGATGCAAAGGGCACAAAGGCTGGAACCTTTGATCTCCCAGCTGAGATCTTTGATGTTCAAGTAAATGTTCCTTTGATTCACCAGGTTGTCACCGCACAACTAAACGCTGCTCGCGCCGGTACTCACAAAGCGAAGAACCGTGGCGAGGTAAGCGGTGGTGGAAAGAAGCCTTTCAAGCAGAAGGGAACCGGTCGCGCCCGTCAGGGTTCAACCCGTTCACCAAACCAGCGTCATGGTGGTGTTGCTCAAGGACCAGTTCCTCGTAAGTATGACGAGCGCACACCTAAGAAGATGATCAAGGCCGCACTTCGTGGCGTTCTTTCTGATCGTCAACGCAATGATCGTATTCACGTAGTTTCTGAAATCGTCGAAACCGTTAACACAAAGGCCGCAATCTCTGCGGTCCGTCAGTTCTCTGATCGTCGTCGTGTTCTAGTGGTTTTGGCTCATGGTGAAGAGGCTTCATGGCGTTCACTTCGCAACGAAGCTGATCTACACCTAATCCGTCAGGATCAACTAAACGCATATGACGTAGTTGTTTCTGATGATGTTGTCTTCTCAAAGAAGGCAATTTCTGAGTTTGTTGCTGGCCCTGCAAAGGGAAAGTCAGCAACAGCAACCGCTCGTGAATCTGAGTTAGCAGAGGTGTCAGCATGAGAGACCATCGTGATGTCTTGATCGCTCCAGTCGTATCTGAAAAGTCATACGGCTTGCTAGATCAAAACAAGTACACATTCATTGTTGCACCTGATGCAAACAAGACCGAGATCAAAATCGCAATTGAAAAGATTTTCAAGGTGCGAGTTCTCAAGGTCAACACCATGAACCGTGAGGGTAAGAGCAAGCTCACCCGTTACGGTCTTGGAAAGCGCAGCGATACCAAGCGTGCGATTGTGCAAATCGCAGCTGGTGACCGGATCGACATCTTTGGAGGACCGGTTTCCTAGTAATAGGAAATTGGACCTAGAAAAGGGATAAAAAATGGCACTTCGTAAGTTAAAGCCAGTAACGCCAAGCTCTCGTGGCCAAAGCGTTTCTGACTTCGCTGAAATCACCCGATCAACTCCAGAGAAGTCACTAATCCGTCCAGTTCACTCAAAGGGCGGCCGTAACGCATCCGGAAAGATCACCACACGTCACCAAGGTGGCGGACACAAGCGCGCTTATCGCGTAATTGATTTTCTACGCAACGATAAGGATGGAGTTCCTGCTGTTGTTGCGCACATTGAATACGATCCAAACCGTTCGGCTCGTATCGCACTTATTCACTTCGCAGATGGCGAGAAGCGTTACATCATCGCGCCAGTAGGAATTGAACAAGGCACAAAGATTGAGAATGGCCCATCTGCAGATATCAAGCCAGGTAACAACCTGCCGCTTCGCAATATCCCAGTTGGAACCATGATCCACGCAATCGAAACCCGTCCAGGTGGCGGCGCACGTATTGCACGTTCTGCTGGTGCAGGCGTTCAGTTAGTTGCAAAAGATGGTCCATACGCACAACTTCGTATGCCTTCTGGCGAAATTCGCAACGTAGATGTTCGTTGCCGCGCAACTATCGGAACCGTTGGTAACGCAGAGCAATCAAACATCAACCATGGAAAAGCTGGACGTATGCGCTGGAAAGGCCGTCGCCCAACCGTTCGTGGTGTTGTTATGAACCCAGTAGATCACCCACACCGGTGGTGGTGAAGGTAAGACCTCAGGTGGACGTCATCCAGTTTCACCATGGGGTAAGCCAGAAGTTCGCACTCGCAAGAAGAAGGCAAGTGACCAACTCATCGTCCGCCGTCGTCCAGCAAACAAGAGCCGATAAGGAGCCCTGAAACCAAATGCCACGTAGTTTGAAGAAGGGTCCATTCGTGGATCAACACCTCGAAAAGAAGGTGGATGAACAGAATGCCAAGAACACTAAAAATGTTATTAAGACTTGGTCACGTCGTTCAATGATTACACCTTCAATGATCGGCCACACCATCGCAGTTCATGATGGTCGCAAGCATGTTCCGGTTTATGTAACCGAAGCGATGATCGGCCACAAGCTCGGTGAGTTTGCACCAACCCGCACATTCAAGGGACACGTTAAGCAAGATGACAAGGGGGTGAAGCGTGGCTAATTCAACCGCTACCGTTGTAGCAACAGCTTCTCTTCGTTCCATTCGCGTAACTCCGCAAAAGGCACGCCGCGTTGTAAACATGATTCGCGGACAACGTGCTGATGAAGCGCTACGCATTGCAAAGTTCTCACCACAGGTTGCAGTTAGTGAAGATCTTTTCTCACTACTTAACTCTGCGGTTGCTAATGCAAAGCAGAAGAACCCAGCAATCCGTGATGCATCAGAGCTTTGGGTTACTGAGGCCCTAGTTGATGAAGGCGTAACCATGAAGCGTTACCGCCCACGTGCACAGGGTCGCGGATATCAAATCTTGAAGCGTTCTTCACAGATTTCCGTAGTTCTTTCCGATGACAAGAACTACCGCAAGCCTTCAAAGGCTGAAGCTCGCAAGGCTGCAGCTAAGAAAGCTGAAGCAACTGAAGGGGAGGCCAAGTAAATGGGTCAAAAAATCAATCCACATGGCTTCCGCCTTGGTATCACAACTGAGTACAAGTCTCGTTGGTATGCCGACAAGCTTTACAAAGATTATGTAAAAGAAGATGTGATGATCCGTCGATTGATGGAGAAGAACATGGAGCGCGCAGGCGTTGCTCGTATTGAAATCGAGCGTACCCGTGAGCGTGTTCGCATCGATCTACACACCGCACGTCCTGGAATTGTTATTGGACGTCGTGGAACAGAGGCAGATCGTCTTCGTCTAGATCTTGAGAAGCTAACCGGTAAGCAGGTTCAGCTAAACATTCTCGAGGTTAAGAACCCAGAGATTGATGCACAGCTAGTTGCGCAAGGTGTTGCAGAACAGCTTGCAGCTCGTGTTTCTTTCCGTCGTGCAATGCGTAAAGCAATGCAGACCGCTTTCAAAGCTGGCGCAAAGGGTGTTCGTATCCAGTGCGGTGGTCGTCTAGGCGGCGCTGAAATGTCACGTTCAGAGTTTTATCGCGAAGGTCGCGTTCCACTACACACTCTTCGTGCCGATATTGATTATGGCTTCCATGAAGCACATACAACATTCGGTCGCCTTGGTGTGAAGGTTTGGATTTACAAGGGTGAAGTTATTGAGTCACGCGCAGAGCGTGAAGCAGCAGCTCTTGCTCAAGCAAAAGCGCCTAAGCAAAATCGCGGACCACGTGCACCACGTGCACCACGCGGTGAGGTAACAACCACTCAGGTTGCACCTTCTGCATCTGCACCTGCTGCTGATGCAAATGTTGAGGTTAAGAGTGAAGGAGGCGAGGCGTAATGTTGATTCCACGTCGCGTTAAGCACCGCAAGCAGCACCGTCCAGATCGTTCTGGAAAGGCTAAAGGCGGAACCGCTGTTGCATTCGGCGATTTTGGTTTGCAGGCAACTGAGGGTGGTTATGTAACCAACCGTCAGATTGAAGCTGCACGTATCGCAATGACCCGTCACATCAAGCGTGGTGGAAAGGTTTGGATCAACATTTATCCAGATCGTCCACTAACCAAGAAGCCTGCAGAAACCCGCATGGGTTCCGGTAAGGGTTCACCAGAGTTCTGGATTGCAAACGTTAAGCCAGGCCGCGTGCTATTTGAAATCTCAGGTGTATCACTTGATGTTGCAAAGCAGGCGTTGTCACGTGCTGCACACAAACTTCCAGTTAAGTCCCGCGTTGTACTTCGTGAGGAGGCATAACCATGGCGAAAATGATTTCAACTGATGAGCTTCGTGCATTAAGCACCGAAGATCTTCAAGCCAAGCTGAAGGATGCAAAGGAAGAGCTATTCAACCTTCGCTTCCAAGCTGCGACCGGTCAACTAGAAAGCCATGGCCGTCTCACCGCTGTCCGCAAAGAGATTGCTCGGATCTACACAGTGATCCGTGAGCGTGAACTAGGAATCGGAGGTGCCGCATGAGCGAGGACCGCAATTTCCGCAAGGTTCGCGAAGGAATCGTTGTAAGCGACAAGATGGATAAGACAGTAGTAGTTAAGGTCGAAGACCGCGCTGCTCATGGTCTTTATTCAAAGGTTATTACCAAGAACAAGAAGTTCAAGGCGCATGACGAGGACAACACCGCTGGTGTTGGCGATCGCGTGCGAATTATGGAAACCCGTCCACTATCTGCAACCAAGCGTTGGCGAGTAGTGGAGATTATCGAGAAGGCTAAGTAACCATGATTCAAGCAGAATCTCGACTACGCGTCGCGGACAACACAGGAGCTCGCGAGCTTCTCTGTATCCGTGTTCTTGGTGGCACACAGCGTCGCTACGCATCAATCGGCGACATCATTGTTTGCTCCGTTAAGGATGCAATTCCTGGCGGACAGGTAAAGAAGGGTGACGTTGTTAAGGCGGTCATCGTTCGTACCGTTAAGGAAAACCGTCGCAACGATGGTTCCTATATTCGTTTTGATGAAAACGCAGCTGTCATTATCAAGGATGACAACGAGCCACGTGGAACCCGTATTTTCGGACCAGTTGCTCGCGAACTCCGTGACAAGCGTTTCATGAAGATCATTTCACTTGCTCCGGAGGTGCTGTAATGAGAATCAAGAAAGGTGACACCGTTCTTGTCATTGCTGGCAAAGACAAGGGAGTAACTGGAAAGGTTCTTGCGGTTGATACCAACACCGCACGTGTAACCGTAGAAGGTGTTAATCGCGTCAAGAAGCACACCCGTGAAGAAACTTCACAGCGTGGAGCAAAGGTCGGCGGCATTCTTACTATTGAAGCCCCAATCGCTTACTCCAATGTAATGCTGCTTGATGAGGACAACAAAGCAACTCGAATCGGCGTTCGCAAGAATGACGATGGAAAGAATGTGCGAGTTTCCCGTCGCACAGGAGGGGACATCTAATGTCAACAGTTACCGCTCCACGCTTGAAAGAGCGTTACAAGAGTGAAGTTGCTGCACACCTACAAAAGGAATTCAACTTCGCAAACAAGATGCAGATTCCAACACTTACCAAGGTTGTTGTGAATATGGGTGTTGGCGAAGCTGCTAAAGACTCCAAGTTGATTGAAGGCGCAATCCGTGATCTCACAACCATCACCGGACAGAAGCCACTTGTCACAAAGGCAAAGAAATCAATCGCTAACTTCAAACTACGTGAGGGCCAACCAATTGGCGCACATGTCACTCTTCGTGGTGACCGTATGT
>RFSC01000049.1 GCA_009924185.1 Actinomycetota bacterium | reverse complement strand
CGCGTTACATGGCTCAAACCTAGGTTTGGAGTTAATCCTTGATGGGGTACATGTGCCTTTCAATATCGTCAAAGATTTTCTCGCTGCTGCAGGTTCTCGAGTTATTGGTATTACCGATGCGGCACCATTCGCTGGTCAACCAGATGGTGAATATCAGTTAGGTGAGTTACCGGTTCAAGTTGTTGATCAAGTCGCGCGCTTGAAAAATGGTGGCGCACTCGCTGGTAGTACTTTGACCATGGATAAAGCGTTTTCAACCGCGATTAATGTTTTAGGAATTAACCCGGTCGATGCGGTTGCGATGTACTGCACTAGACCCGCTGCCTATTTGGCGGCCAAAGATGTTGGCGATATCGCTGTGGGTAAGAAGGCCAACTTCCTAGTTATGGATGAAAAGTGGCAGCTAAAGCAGGTTTATTTTGAAGGCGGCTTAGTTTCCTAAGCGCTTTAGTTCTTCTCCAGAAACTCTATAAACCGTCCACTCATCCATCGCTACCGCGCCCAGACTGCGATAGAACTCAATAGCCGGTGAGTTCCAATCCAACACCCACCATTGAAATCTGCCATAACCTTTTTCATTACAGATTTGCGCTAGATGTTGCAGTAAGGCTTTGCCGTATCCCCGACCGCGATACTCTGGTTTAACAAATAAATCCTCCAAGTAGATTCCATGTTTGCCCTGCCAAGTTGAATAATTCAAAAACCAAATCGCCATTCCCGCAACATCGCCATCAACTTCAACCAAGTCACAGAATACCTTTGGGTTTTCACTGAAGATGGTTTCTACAATCTCTTTCTCAGTAGCTTCAACCTCATGCGGCGCCTTCTCATAGAGCGCCAGATCATGAATCAGCTGCAAGATAACTCCTGCTTCATCTTTGCGGGCGGGACGGATAATCATGAGCATCCCTCAGAATTACAGGCTTTATTTGCTAAGAACATGGCAGACACTTTAGTGATTACCGCTCTACAATTGCCATAGCTAACCGCTTAGAAGTGGGGAAATATGTTTACCTGGGGAGTCTCGACCTCTGCATATCAAATTGAAGGTGCAGCCAATGAAGGCGGACGCGCTCCATCAATCTGGGACACCTTCTCTCGAATCCCCGGAGCGGTAGCTAACGCCGACAATGGCGATGTTGCTTGCGATCACTATCATCGTTATGAAGAAGATTTGGATTTAATGAAATGGCTCGGTGTTGATGCATATCATTTTTCAATCGCTTGGCCACGGGTAATTCCAACCGCTAAGGGTGCGTTAAATAAAACCGGTTTAGATTTTTATGATCGCTTAATTGATGGTGCTCTGGAGCGCGGCATAACCCCTTGGCCAACTCTGTATCACTGGGATCTACCTCAAGCCGCACAAGACAAAGGTGGCTGGAACAACCGGGATTGCGCCTATTGGTTTGCAGAGTACGCCCATGCCATGGGAGAAAAGTTTGGTGACCGAGTTAAGAACTGGGTGACAATTAATGAACCTTTTTGTAGCGCCTGGTTGGGTCATCTCTATGGAGTTATGGCACCGGGTATTAAAGATCTGCAAATCGGTATCAACGCATCACATCACTTACTTCTCGGTCATGGATTAGCGGTTGATGCGTTACGTCAGGTGTCTTCAGATTTCAAAGTTGGAGTAACCCTTAACTTCACACCAGCGATTGCATTGGGTGATTCAGCAGAGGATTTATTGGCTATTCAATACGCCGATGGTTTTGATAATCGTTGGTTTGCAGATCCAGTCTTCAAAGCCAGTTATCCGAAGGATATTGTCGAAGCATTTGGCAAAGAGGTTCCGATTCACCCTGGAGATATGGAGATAATCTCTCGCCCGGTAGATTTTCTGGGGCTTAATTACTACTTCCGACAAACTGTGCAATATGACGCACAAGCCAAGCCTTTGCCATACAAAGTAATCAACCCCCCTGGAGTAGAGCGCACCGGTATGGGTTGGGAGGTTCATGCTGAAACCTTTACCAAGTTATTGAAATATATGCATAAAGAGTATGGAATCAAAGAGTTTTTCATTACTGAAAATGGATCGGCTTGGGATGACAAAGTTGTTGATGGCAAGGTTGATGATCCAAATCGAGTTAGTTATTTGGAGCGCCACTTAGATGCCATGTTTCAGGCCAAAGCTGAGGGGGTTCCCATTAGCGGATACTTTGCCTGGAGCTTGATTGATAACTTTGAGTGGGCTTACGGATATGAAAAACGTTTTGGCTTAATACATGTTGATTATCAAACTCAAAAGCGCACTCCGAAATCTAGCGCCTATTACTACCGAGAGCGGATAAAAAACTCTTAACGACCGAAGTCATCCTCAACGCGCTCGATATCATCTTCGCCAAAGTAAGTTCCCGTCTGCACCTCTACAAAGATCACATCATCCTGACCTACGTTGTGAATGCGATGCAGAACCCCAATTCCAAAATCAACTGAATCTCCTGGCCCCATTGTTGAAACCTCACCATTAATGGTGACCTCTGCGGTTCCAGCAACGATGAACCAGTGCTCTGCCCGCTTGGCGTGACGTTGGTAAGACAAACGCTTTCCGGGACTAACCCAAATACATTTAACTTTATGGGTTGGGCTTTCTTGTAGAACTTCATATCGACCCCAAGGGCGTTCTGATTTTTCTAACATGGTTTGAGTCTAGTGCCTATTCCTTCACGGCAGCTGCACGGGTAATGCGATCTCTAATCGCAACCGCCAAGCCGCCTCCCTCAGGCATCGCAATATTTATCGTTGCAATTCCATGTTTATCTGCCTCTCGAAGTGCGGCGTACAAAACTCGGGCGTACTCCTCTAAATTCTTCGGCGCTGCTAATCGCACAACATCGGCTGGTGTTTTGATTTCACTCATCGCGATTAATGCCTCGCCAGGTTTTGCTACGCCATCAATCACTACCTTGGCCTGCGGCGAATAATGCTGTTTGTGTGATCCAGATACCCTTACCTTTTTATCATCTGGTTCAACCACAATGATTCCAGTACTTTGCTCCACCATTTCTGCGGTAATTGCACCAGGACGCAATATCGAAGGATTTTCCTTAGTGCAATCAATAATGGTTGATTCCACTCCTACCAGAGATGGGCCGCCATCCAAGATTTGATCCCGCGTCTCTAGATACTCACTTAACTCTTGCTCAACCGCATTAGCGGTAGTTGGCGATACAGCCCCATATCTATTTGCACTTGGTGCAGCTAATCCATGGCCACCCTGCTTGGAAAACTCCTGCAAAAGATTCAGCGCTACTGTGTGCGCTGGCATGCGGATTCCAACGATTTCTTGCCCTCCAGTTACAAAATCCTTGGCATGCTCTGTGCGCTTCAATAACAATGTCATTGGTCCAGGCCAGTAATCTCGCATCAAAGCAATCGCATAATCTGGAATCTCTTTAGCCCAATAATCAACCCCATCTAAATCTGCGACATGAACTATTACTGGGTGATCTGCTGGACGGTTTTTTACCTTATACATACGTGCAATTGCAGATTCATTTTCTGCATCAACACCTAATCCATAAACAGTCTCTGTCGGGAATGCAACTAATCCTCCCGTTTTGAGATTCTCAGCCGCTTGTTGCAATACATTAAGCGAGCATTGAGAAATAATCGCACCCACAACAGGTATCTTAGGCGCATGAGAAAAAACCGAAAAATCATCGCAATTGCACTGGCTTTAGTATCAATTTTGAGCGTAGGAGCTTTAGGTATTGCTCCGGCCCAAGCCAATGAGCCCTCACGTCATATAACTGTTACCGGAGTTGGTTCGGTGTCGGTAGTTCCTGATGCCGTTCGTTTTTATCCAAGTGTCACCGCTTTAGCAGCCAAGAGCGCTGATGCTCTAGCCACCGCTTCACGCACCGCCAGCGCTGTTCGTAGCGCACTACGTGCAGAGGGAATTGCCGCCAAAGACATTAAGAGTTCAAACCTTTCGGTTTTTCCAGAGTACAACTACACCCAAGACAAGGGTTCGGTAATTGTTGGTTATCGAGCAACTCAATCCTTTAACGTCGTAATCCGCAAAGCTGATACCGCAGGAAAAGTTGTGGAATCAGTAGTCAATGCTGGAAATGAAAATGTGCAGATAAATGGAATCGTTCCTTTTGTAACTAAAGGATCAGCTGCTATGGAAGAGGCCCGTGCCGCTGCGGTTGCAGATGCCAGAGCCCGCGCTGCTTCTTATGCAAAATTGCTCGGCTCATCTTTAGGTAAAGTGGTTTATCTACAAGAGAACTCCGCGCCTTCCTACAACTTCCCAATGCTTGGTGTTGCAAAGGCAGCGGATGGAGCAACACCAGAGATTGATCTAGGCGAGGAAGAGCTATCGGTATCAATTACCGTGCGTTGGGCTCTTAATTAAGAGCTACTAGAACTACTTGTGGTGGGTAGTGGATTTGAACCACTGAAGGCAGAGCCGGCGGATTTACAGTCCGCTCCCATTGGCCGCTCGGGCAACCCACCAGGATTGTTTATACGGCGGCGCAAGGGTAACAACTCACCCTTGCGCCGCCAAATTACTACTTAACTGAAGCGTCGTAGATGCTCTGAATTGTTGAATCCAGCATCGCATCAAACTCAGCATCGCTCTGTTGAGCGGTTAGACCCTCAGCAAGGGCGCGTGAGAATGAAGCAATAACTCCGGTGTTTTCTGAGAGCATCTTGTTGGCATCTTCCGCGTGAATATCCGCCAGAAAGCGCCACAACACGGACAACACGAGGGTGATCAACTAGCTCTTTGTAAAGATTTGCTTTGGTTGGAAGTGAGAGCTTAAGCATGATGTTTTGATCGCCATTCAAGCTATTTGCATAATCAATTAACTGCTTCTTCAAAATCTCTTCAGCCTCTGCCTTTTGTGGGCTCTTGATATTTACCTCTGGCTCAATGATTGGAACTAATCCGCCAGCGATAATTTCTTTACCGATTTCAAACTGTTGCTTAACAACCGCATCAATACCGACTGGGTTTGCCATATTAATTACAGAGCGCATCTTGGTTCCGAAGACTCCATGCTTGTTCGCAGCAGCAATACGTGCGCCTAGCTCTGGGATTGGCTTCATTAGTTGGACATCATTTGCCTCATCAGCAAGACCGTTGTCCACCTTGAGGAATGGCACAACCTTCTTCTTGGTCCATAGATACTCTGCAGATCCAATGCCATCGATGGTGCGCTCCATTGTCATTTCAAAAAGAATTGCGCCGATGACACGGTCACCATTGAAGACGGGTGACTTGATTAGGCGTGAACGCATCTCATGCATGCGATCAAACATTTCAGCTTCATTTGAGTATGCAGATTCGGTAACACCGTAAAGTCCCAAAACCTTTGGTGTGCTGCCGCCGCTCTGGTCTAGGGCTGCAATAAAACCTTTGCCAGATTTAATCTGCTGAAACATTTCGTTATTCATCAAAGCTCCTTGAATCATCGGCCTAAAGAGAATTCTCTATTTACCTCGTACGCGACATTGAATGCGAGAGTGCACTAATTCTAATAGGTGGGATAGCCGGCTCAAACCAAGGATTTCTCGCTCAAAATACCCTCGCGATACGGTAGCCCCATGGCAGATAGCAGTTTTGATGTCGTCTCAAAAGTTGACCGTATGGAGCTGGATAACGCTTTAAATCAAGCGGCTCGTGAGGTTGCTACCCGATTTGATTTTAAGAACACCGGCGTAAAGATCGAGATGTCCGGTGAGAAGATCTTGGTTGAGGCTGAGACCGAGGAGCGGGTTAAGGCCGCTTTGGATGTCTTAAAGGAGAAGATGATTAAGAGAAATGTCTCTTTGAAGCATCTTGATATCGCAGATCCGGCACAGAGCGGCAAGGTTTATCGAATTTTCTGCACCATCAAAGAGGGCATCTCTCAAGAGAATGCTAAGAAAATCACCAAACTCCTTAAGGATGAGGGTCCGAAATCTGTCAAGGCACAGATTCAAGGTGATGAGCTTCGAGTTTCTAGCAAGAGCCGTGATGATTTACAGGAAGCAATTGCCTTGATTAAGGGAGCCAAGCTGGATTTTGCAGTTCAGTTCACAAATTATCGATGACCAAATTCAATAAAGGTCTGCTCTTTGGGGTATCAGCATATGT
>RFSC01000048.1 GCA_009924185.1 Actinomycetota bacterium | reverse complement strand
GGAACGATGTAACCATGCTCATTTAACTTCTCATCCATCGCTCCAGTTACAACCGTGATAGGGAATCTAGAGTTTTCAAAGGCACGCTCTAAAGTTTTTGCACCCTCTGGTGCAGATAACAAACAGATTGCGGTGATGTCTTTAGCGCCGCGTTCAATTAAATAATTGATAGCTGCAACCAATGTGCCACCAGTCGCCAACATTGGATCCAATATGTAGCACTGCCGGCCGCTTAAATCCTCTGGCAAACGATTGGCGTAGGTAGAGGCCTGCAAAGTTTTTTCATCACGAACCATGCCAAGGAAGCCAACCTCAGCGCTAGGAAGAACCCGCATCATTCCCTCGAGCATGCCAAGACCTGCACGCAAAATCGGAACAACAACGGGACGTGGAGTCGACAACATCGCACCTTGTGTAGTGGCAACAGGGGTCTCAATCTGTACTGGTTCGATCTTTACTTCACGAGTGGCCTCATACGCCAACAAGGTCACAAGCTCTTCTACTAGGTGTCTAAAAACTTGGGAGTTGGTTTTTTTATCGCGTCGTAGTACCGTCAATTTATGGGTTACAAGTGGATGATTTACGACGTGTACTTTCATGGAGGCACTTTACTACCAAGCACAACGGTGGAACCATGTGGCATTGCATTTTTCGACCCGGGCCCAAGTGAGGAAGGTGTGAGATGGAGAACGAATCCATGGAGTTCGCACTTCTAGCCTGGCGTGATGATGGCCAATGGCGGGCCTCACAACTCTCTGATGATGCAACCACAGATATCGGTGTTGCTCTAGATGCGCTACGTGCGCAACAAGTTGATGGTGGAGCAATTGCAATGTTGGCGGTTGATGATCAATTCTTTATTTTGATCCGCCAAATTGGATCTCGCATGCAGATGGTTTTAAGTGATGTGATGTCCGCTTTGGATTATGAGATCGCAGCAGAGGTTCTTGAGCTACTTGATTTGGAGTTACCTGAAGAAGATGATGCAGATGAACCAGCAGGTGATCTAAATATCTTTACTGATTTAGGTCTAGATGCAATGGAACTACAATTTATCTGCGATGATGACGAGATGTTTCCAGATGAGCAACTTGAAGTAATTGCCCGCAGAGTTGGATTTGGTGATCAGTTCGTAGATTTGATTGATAAGTTATAAATGGATTACGAAAAAGCAATGCGCGTAGCTTTAGAGCGCGCGAAATTTGGTGAGTTAGCTAGCGGTGATGTTCCGGTTGGCGCGGTGATGCTCAATAAAGATGGCGCCATAATTTCAATGGGCAATAACCAGCGCGAATTACTGAAAGATCCATTGGCGCATGCGGAAATTGTCGCGATTAAATCCGCATCTAGATCAATTGGTTCTTGGCGGCTAGAAGAGTGCACATTGGTTGTGACTTTAGAGCCTTGCGCTATGTGCGCCGGTGCAATTATGCAGGCCAGAATTCCCCGGGTTGTCTTCGGTGCTTGGGATGAAAAAGCTGGTGCGGCTGGCTCAATGTGGGATTTATTGCGCGATCCACGAGCGCTGCACAAAGTTGAGGTTGTTACTGGAGTGCTCGAACAAGAGTGCGCTGGCGTACTAAAAGATTTCTTTTCTAAGCAACGGTAGCCCTCGCGTATAGTCGCCTACGGTGGCGTGTCCGAGCGGCCTAAGGAGCGCGCCTCGAAAGCGCGTGTTGGGGAAACTCAACCGTGGGTTCAAATCCCACCGCCACCGCCAGTTATACGATTTAAGTCAACGGTGCGCAGCGCATCAGCGGAGTAAATTCGAAAACCCGAGGTTGCATCATGAACCCCCATACCCAACATAAATCTGACATAACGATTGGCAAAACGAGATAACATGATGCGATTAATGGACCAGTTTTCAGTAGCTCCGCCTCTGATCCAACGACTGCCAATAACTAAGCCAACATTTGGATTTTCCGATTTGAAGTCAATCATTCTCACTAAATCTTTTACCTGATGTGAGCCATCGGCATCCATCTCAATAATCTCGTTAAAGCCCCGCTCTAAACCCCAGGCAAAACCTGCGCGATATGCGCTGCCGATTCCAGATTTATGGTGGCGTTCGATTACATGCAGATGTGGGAATCTATCTTGCAGTGCGCGACAAATTGCAGCGGTTGAGTCAGGGGAACCATCATCAACGACTAGAACCTCACAACCGTAAACCGCGGCAAATATCTGCTCGAGCAAGGAGACGATATTGCTGGCTTCGTTGTAGGTCGGGATTACTACCAATCTACGCTTCATTAGCGGATCTACGGAAAGTTACAAACTTCATGATGAAGAAGCTGATTGGCGCGGTTATGGCAGCGGTTCCAATCTTGGCTGGAACTGGGTGTAATCCAGAGTGAATGAAGAAGGAAACTAATGAAGTTCCCAAGAAGAGAAATACAAAGAAAAAGAAGAGATAAATCATGGTTGATTGCTTATGGCTGCGATCACTAGCAAAAGACCACTTGTAGTGGGAAAAGTAATTGAAGGTTGTGGCAATCGTGCCGGAAAAAAGATTTGAAATCACTGCTATCTCCGTAAGGCTAAATGCGAGTAGGAAGAGAGAAGTGTCGATCACGAATGTCGCAGAACCCACAACAAACCAGCGCGCTGCGCTCAACTTTAAAACTTTTTTCAGCAAATCAAACTCGGATCTCGTAAGAAGGGTTGAGGATAGTAAGTGCACCACTTTGTTCACCCACCATGCCTTCCGCAATCATTACTGAACCAACCTCGAGACCAGCGATCTCGCGGCGACCCAAGAATTGCAGAGTTACCCCACCAGTTTCATCCCAAATCTCTACCTCTAAGGTCGGGGCTGAGTCCATTGCGGCTGGACGAATCGCAGTCACACGTCCTGTGACATGAGCGCGCTTGCGCCATGAGATTTTGCCAATCGGCGTAACTTTTTCCTCGTAGTGACTGATGGTCTCTGTTGATTGCAACCAGTTGCTTTGTGCCCGTTGTGGAACATCAGGTTTTGGTGCAGCCACTGTTACCTCTGGTGAATGCTGGATGTGGTGCTGTCCCGAAATAATCTTGTCGATATCAAAAGGAACGATGGTTGCTACAACTCGAGGGAGCTGCGAAATTGGTCGTGCAATCGCTTCAGCGGTTTGATCATGAATCAATCGACCAATAAAGCCACGGTAGGCGCGACGTGGCAACAACAAAGTTAGCTCTACATCAGGTTTTTGGGTAGCTCGAATAGCGTAATCCACCGCTGCATTTGGCAGACGGCGATCTGGACAATCAATAAATTCAATCGGTACATCATCAACACCATGATTAGACATCCACTGCTTCTTGATTTCTTCAGCACGACGATCATCTAAAACAAAGTGCACAGCATGAAGAGATCTTGGGTTCAGAGATCGGGCGTAGCGAACAGTTCCCACGGTGGCTAGATCCACTGAATCAACCAAAACCGTCACATCATGGCGGGTGATTGATAGCGCGCGCTCCTGCTCTTTACGAACTTCAAGCGCCTTCGCTTCAGCGTCGTAACGTTTGCGCAATCGAAGGAATGAGACAACAAGAATTGGCGCCACAACAACAACTACCCAAGCACCCTCTGTGAACTTAACAATTGCAAAAATGATGACGATTGATAGGGAAAGACTGCCGGCTAAGGCATTAATTCCAAACTTCCAGCGCCAATTTCCCTCACGATTAACCCAGTTGTATTTAGCCATTCCTAGACCTGACAAGGTGAAAGCGGTAAATACACCAAGAGCATAGAACGCAACCAAATATGTAACTGATCCCTGAGTGGCGATAACGAGAATTAGCGCAGCTCCAGACAAAACAAAGATTCCATTGGAAAAGTTAAGTTTGTGTCCGCGCTTGGTTAGCCATTTCGGCAAATAACCATCTGCAGCTGCGTAATTGACCACAATTGGAAATGCGCTAAAAGTGGTGTTGGCGCCGGCAAAAAGAATCAACATTGTTGAGGCCTGCACGACAATAAAGAATGCAGAACCCAGCGCACTATCACCGAGAATTGTGCTCGCCACCTGCGAAATCACAGTGGGGGTTTCATCCGCATAAGGCACCGCCAAGATGCGATGGGCAAAGTAAGAAATACCTAGAACCAAAGAACCGAGAATCAAAGCCATCAACACCAAGGTCTTCTTAGCATTTACCGACTCGGGCGATTTGAATAGACCTACGCCGTCAGCAATTGCTTCTAATCCCGTAAGCGATGAACCGCCATTAGCAAATGCGCGCAGCAACATGAATATAGCGGCAGCAGATAACAAACCTTGTTCGGTACCAATTTCAATTGCACCTGGTGCCCGCGGATCTAGCTGTGGCAATCCAGTTGTTAGTTCGCGGAAGATTCCAATTCCAAAGACAATAAACATAGATCCAACGAACAAATAAGTTGGTAATGCAAATGCCCGTCCCGCCTCTTTAACGCCACGGAGATTTCCGTAGGAAAGAATAGAAATAACAACAAAACAGATTTCAATTTTCCATGGAGCAAGCTCTGGGAAGGCAGAGATGATTGCAGCCACACCAGCAGCGGTCTGAATCGCCAAGGTAACGATGTAATCAACAATCAAAGCTACTGCAGCAATTTGAGCTACAACTGGTCCAAAGTTGTCTCGCGAAACTATGTAGGCTCCACCAAATTTTGTATAAACCGAAATCACATTTCGATAAGACAAAGTAATAATGGTCAGAATCGCCAAGACCACAAAGGTCATCGGCATTAATAAAGTGAATGCGGCCAATCCAAAAGCCGGGAGTAGTGCAACCAGAATCTGCTCTGAACCATACGCAGAGGATGAGATGCAGTCAGAGGAGAGAATGCCGAGGGCGTAACGCTTTTTTAATCTTTGGTGGCTGAGGGTATGGCGATTGAGAGGGTTACCCAATAGAGATTTCTTCAACCGGTATGAAAGTGGGTCCCGCAGATGTGCGTGATCCTGAAGCGCCTTGGGGGTCGGCGCGCCATCGGTCCATGATTTAGCCACAGTAATTGGTCATTCTACGCCCTCATTTTCACGCGTATGCTCTGCCTCATGCAGCTAAAAACCGATCTTTATATTGATGGCAAGTGGGTCAAAGGTAATGGCTCTGTTCCAGTTTATGACCCCAGCGATGGCAGCGTAATCGCTGAAATCCAGACCGCCGGCGAAAAAGAGTGTGATGCCGCAGTGGATGCCGCATATCGCGCGTACCCAGAGTGGGCAAAGACCGCACCTCGATATCGCGCCGAGATTTTGCGTAAAGCATTTGAAATCATGGTCGCAGAGGCTGATTTCTTAGCTGAGTTAGTTTCAAAAGAAAATGGCAAAGTCATCACCGATGCAAAGGGTGAGATTCTTTACGCTGCAGAGTTTTTCCGTTGGTTCTCTGAAGAAACCGTTCGAGTACAAGGTGATTTTCGAAAATCACCAAGTGGTGACAAGAGAATCTTGGTAACCCACCAACCAATCGGCGTTTCATTACTAATTACCCCTTGGAACTTCCCAGCCGGTATGGCGACTCGCAAGATCGGCCCTGCAATCGCAGCTGGCTGCACCGTAATTCTCAAGCCAGCGATTGAAACCCCATTAACTGCGATGGCGATCATCGATATTTTGGAGCGCGCTGGAGTGCCAAAAGGTGTTGTAAATCTTGTTACTCCAACCCCTGCCGGACCAATGGTCAGCAGAATGTTGCATGACTCAAGAGTTATGAACCTGTCATTTACTGGTTCTACAGAAGTTGGTCGAGTCTTAATCAAAGAGGCTGCAGACCGCGTAATTCGCTGCTCTATGGAGCTGGGCGGAAATGCACCATTTGTTGTTTTGGATGATGCCAATATTGACGAAGCGGTCAAAGGTTTAATGCTTGCAAAAATGCGTAATGGTGGCGCAGCTTGCACCGCTGCAAATCGCATCTATGTTCACAAGAAAATCGCTGCAGAGTTCACAACCAAGTTTGCAAAAGCGATGTCAGAGTTAAAGATGGCACCAGGCCGTGAAGCCGGCGCACAACTCGGTGCCAGCGTTTCCATTAAAGAACGCGACAAAATCGCACAACTTGTTGAGCTCTCAGTTAAAGGTGGCGCAAAGGTTGAAACCGGCGGCGTGATGCCAGAAGGTCCTGGCGCTTTCTATCCACCAACCGTACTCACCGTTGATAAATCAAATGAAATCTTGAAGTACGAAGTATTTGGACCCGTTGCT